>DASXQD010000403.1:0-4376 GCA_036493195.1 Gemmatimonadaceae bacterium
GTGGGCGGCGGATGAGGCGCGCGTGCCCGGCGGTGCGGCGCTCGCGGTCGATCGCGTAGTGTTCGCGAGCGCCGTGCAGTCGAGACTCGAGGCGCATCCACGCATCGCGATCGAGCGAGGCGAGATCGCGACCATTCCCTCGCCGTCGGTGATCGCGACCGGACCCCTCACCTCCGATGCGCTCGCGACCGCGCTCCGCGCGCGGCTCGGCGTCGACGCGCTGTCGTTCTACGATGCGATCGCGCCCGTGATCGCCTTCGACTCGATCGATCACGGTGTCGTGTTCAAGGCGTCTCGCTACGGGAAGGGCGAGACCGATGCGGAGCGTGAAGAGGGCGCGTATCTCAACTGCCCGATGTCGCGCGAGCAATACGAGTCGTTCATCGATGCGCTGCTCGCGGGCGACAAGTATCAGGGACACGAGTTCGACAAGGCGCCCTACTTCGAGGGTTGTCTCCCGGTGGAGGAGATGGCCGCGCGCGGGCGCGAGACGCTCCGCTTCGGCCCGCTCAAGCCCGTGGGGCTGCGCGATCCGCGTACCGGTCGCGATGCGTACGCCGTGGTGCAGTTGCGACAGGAAGATCGAGCGGGTCGCATGTGGAATCTCGTCGGCTTTCAGACGCGCCTGCGCATCGGCGATCAGGAGCGAGTCTTTCGCTCGATTCCCGGGCTCGCCAACGCGGAGTTCTTGCGCCACGGAAGCATCCATCGCAATTCGTACATCAACTCGCCGGCAGCGCTCACGCCGGCGCTCACGTTGCGCGACGACGCGCAGGTTTTTCTGGCGGGGCAGATCACGGGCGTCGAGGGCTACACCGAGAGCAGCGCGACGGGGCTGCTCGCGGGGATCAATCTTTCGCGAGTGCTGAGCGGCGCAGAGCCGGTGATTCCGCCGGGCTCGACGATGCTCGGTGCGCTGTATCGCTATTTGCGCGAGGCGGACCCCGCGCACTTCCAGCCCATGAACGCGAACTTCGGGCTGCTCGACGATCTCCCGAAGCCCGAGCGCGACAAGCGCCGCAAGCGCGAGCTCTTCGCCGAGCGTGCGCTCGCCGACATCGAGAGCTGGCAGCGCGAGCACGCGCTCGATGCGGCGCTTCCCGGCGCGGTCGCCACGTGAGCGGCGCCGAGGGCGCGAGCGAGGGCGTCACCAACGATGTGGCGGACTTTCTCCTCCACCTCGAGAAGGAGCAGAACGACTCCCCGCACACGCTGATCGCGTACCGCCGCGATCTCGATGCCTTCGTCGAGTTCCTCGGCTCCTACTATGGTACTGCGGCCTGGACGTGGGGCGGCGTGGACAGGCTCGCGATCCGCGGATTCATGGGACATCTCACGCGACGCGGGCTCGGCAAGCGCACCGTCGGTCGCACGCTGTCCGCGGTGAGGTCGTTCTACAAATTTCTGCACCGGAACGAGATCGTCGAGGCGAATCCCGCGAGATCGATGCAGTCGCCCAAACGCGACAAGTATCTCCCTGCGTACCTCGATCGCGCGCAGATCGACCTGCTCTTCCAGATGGCCGAAGCGCGCGCGTGGGAAGGGAAGTTCACCGACGTGCGCAATCTCGCCATTCTCGAGCTTTTCTACTCCACGGGGCTGCGCCTCTCCGAGCTGGCGGGCGTGAATCGTGACATGCTCGATCTCGTGTCGCAGCAGCTCAAGGTGCGCGGCAAGGGACGCAAGGAGCGGATCGTTCCGATCGGCGATCACGCGCAGCTCGCGCTCCGCAACTACGAAGCGAAGCGCGACGAGCTCACGCGCATTCTCGGCAAGGTCGATCGCACAGCGTTCTTTCTTTCGCGCACGGGCACGCGCATAGGCGTGCGCGCGGTGCAGCTCGTCGTCGGCAAGTTCCTCGACCAGATCGACGAAGATGCCGGCCTCTCCGTGCACTCGCTGCGACACACCTTTGCCACTCACCTGCTCGATGCCGGCGCCGATCTCCGTGCCGTGCAGGAGCTCCTCGGCCATGCCTCGATCGCGACGACGCAGATCTACACGCACACGAGCGTCGAGCGGCTGAAGCAGGTCTACGCGAAATCCCATCCGCGCGCGTGAGCGATCGCCGCGAGATCGAGTGCGGCGCGCTCAGGCGGCTTGCGCGGCTTCGGAACTCTCCTTGCATTGCAGATTTATATGCGCGCTGAAACCATACCCATCGTACTCGGTCTTCTGCTCTTCCTGATTGCCGCCGCAATGATCGCGGATGCGATCGTGGCCGACAGTCATTCGCTGCCGGCCGAACGGCGGAGCAGGGAGCGGCCGGAGCGGAGCCGGGTGGGTCAGATCGTGTTCGGCGTGGGCATGTTGTGCGTCGCGGCCGTTCTCGTGGGCCGCGATCAGTGGCGGTTCACTACTCTCGCGATCGCCATCGCCGTGGTGCTGGTGGTGATCGGCGTCGGGCTGAATCTCCGCTACATTCGCGGCTCGTTGCTTGGCCCCGTGCTCGGTCGCACCGAGAAGCGGCGCGAGACGGATCAAGCACCGGAGCGCACGGAGCCCACCCGGCGAGGGCAGCGAAAGTAGCATCTGCGCGTTCGCGGTCGTGGTATCTTTCGGCATGGCTCACGAATTTCCTACAATCTACGCCACCACCGTTCTCGGTGTGCGGCGTGACGGCAAAGTGGCAGTCGGCGGCGACGGGCAGGTGAGCGTCGGTGAGACGGTCATGAAATCCAACGCGCAGAAGGTTCGCGCGCTGAAGGGCGGCAAGGTGCTCGCGGGCTTCGCCGGCGCGGCCGCCGACGCTTTCACCCTGTTCGAGAAGTTCGAGGAGAAGCTCGAGCGTTATCCGGAAAATCTTCCGCGCGCGGCGGTCGAGCTTGCGAAGGATTGGCGCAGCGATCGCGTGCTGCGCCGGCTCGAGGCGCTCCTCGTGGTCTGCGACAGGAATCACGGGCTCGTCATCTCCGGCACGGGCGACATCATCGAGCCGGACGACGGCATTCTCGCGATCGGCTCCGGTGGGTCGTATGCCCTCTCTGCCGCGCGTGCGCTGCTCGCGAACACGCAGATGAGTGCGCGGGACATCGTGCAGCAGTCGCTCGAGATCGCCGGCGACATCTGCATCTACACCAACAAGAACATCACAATTCTGGAGCTATAGCGGCGCTCGCAGCTGCACGCCGCATCTGATCATGCCATCGAATCGCACGCAGCAGGCAGTCGCTCGGCTGGCCGACCTCACTCCGCGACAGATCGTGGGTGAGCTGGACCGCTATATCGTCGGACAGGGGAACGCGAAGAAGGCCGTGGCGATCGCGCTTCGCAATCGCTGGCGCCGCCAGCAGGCATCCGATGAGATCCGCGACGAGATCTCGCCCAACAACATCATCCTCATCGGTCCCACGGGCGTCGGCAAAACGGAGATCGCGCGCCGCTTGGCGAAGCTCGCGGCCGCGCCGTTCATCAAGGTCGAGGCGTCGAAGTTCACCGAGGTCGGTTACGTCGGGCGCGATGTCGAGTCGATGGTGCGCGACCTGGTCGAGAGCGCGATCGACATGGTGCGCAACGAGCGCGAGGCTGACGTGGAAGATCTCGCGTATGAGAAGGTGGACGAGCGGCTGCTCGATCTGCTGCTCCCCAAGCCGAGCGGCGATGGCGCCGATGCGAATGCGCCGGCTGCGCACGCCACTGCGCCAACGCAAACCGGCCCTGCGCTCTTCGTCGTGAATCCGAGCGGCGAGACCTCGCGCGAGCCCGCGGATGAGGTGGGCGCCGAGCGGTACCGCCGCACGCGCGAGAAGCTCAAGCAGCTGCTTCTGGACGGCAAGCTCGAGGATCGCGAAGTAGAAGTGGAAGTATCGGGCGGCAAGGCGCCGATGTTCGACATGATGGTTCCGCAGGGTGCGCCGGAAGGGATGGAGAACTTCACGGACATGCTGCAGGACATGATGCCGAAGCGCCGCAAGAAGCGCACGGTGAAAGTGAGCGAGGCGCGCCGCATCATTCTCGAGCAGGAGCTGGAGAAGCTGATCGATCTCGACGATGTCACCGCCGATGCGGTCGAGCGCGTGGAGAAGATGGGCATCATCTTTCTCGACGAGATCGACAAGATCGCGGGCGAGCGCTCGCAGATGGGTGGCCCGGACGTGTCGCGCGAAGGAGTGCAGCGCGACCTGCTGCCGATCGTCGAAGGCTCGAACGTGCAGACGGAGTACGGATTGGTGAAAACCGATCACGTGCTCTTCATCGCCGCGGGCGCCTTCCACGTGTCGAAACCGAGCGATCTGATCCCGGAGCTACAGGGCCGCTTTCCGATTCGCGTCGAGCTGACGCCGCTCACCGAGGCGGACTTCGTTCGCATCATGACCGAGCCGGAGAACGCGCTCACGAAGCAGTACTCCGCGCTCGTGGAGGCGGAGGGCGCGTCG
>DASXQD010000404.1:0-4572 GCA_036493195.1 Gemmatimonadaceae bacterium
GCCCGCGTGGCTACGACGCGTGCGGGAGGCGCTCGACGATCGCTACGGCGCGCGCGAGCTCCGAATCGCCGAGCTCTCCGCAATCGCCGGAGTGGACCCGGCACATCTGGCGCGAACGTTTCGCGCTCACTACGGCACGACGCCGGGCGCGTACTTGCGCGAGACGCGCGTGCGTCGCGCTGCCGACGCGCTCGCCCGCACGTCCGCACCGCTCGCGCGGATTGCGCTCGACGCCGGGTTCGCGGACCAGAGTCATTTTACGCGCGTGTTCCGCGCGACTTACGGGATCACACCCCGGCGGTGGCGCGCGCTCCACGCGCGATAGCCGATACCGTCCCGGATACCTCTCTCCACGGGAAATCCGCTACGGCGCCAGCCTGTGTACGACTTTCACGATCAGCGCGCCATTCAGCGGTCGACCGAACGCACGGCTTTCCGGAAATCGGAATCGTGCGCCTGGATCGGTGGTGTAGCCCGAGATCCAGACCACGAACACATCATCGCCGACCATCGGAATCCAGTGGAAGCGAAGATCGAAGTCGGCGCGGTCACTCTCGTTGTCGAACTGGATGAACGCGAGCAGATCGGCCGCGGTACTGAATGCATACTCCATTCGCGTTCCCGCCTGTATGGCCGTGAAGTGTTCGCTCGGTAGCGTTACATCACTTCGGTTGAGGTTCGCCCCGAGAATGACGTGTCCGCCGCCACGCCATGTGGCGGAGATACTCTCCTGGGTATCGTGCCCATCGTAGAATCCTCCCCAGCCGAACAGCGCGCTGAAGGCGAGCGCCCTCGCGGGAGACTGATCGTATTGCAGCTTGCCATTCGTCCACCAGTATCTGCCCGGAGCAATCGTCGTGTTCCGAAAGATCGAGAAGATCTCGCCCGGTGCGTCCATCAAGCGCTGGACATGAAGCGAGAATTGATCTCCACCCTGGAGCGTTGCCCCGAGGGGAATCCAATCGAGCGTTGCGGTCTGCCAATCACGGACATGCAGGAGCGAGCCGCCCTCGCTTGCGATGATGTCCCAGGATGGAATGAGCTCGAAATCGAACTGCCGAATCCCTAGGGCATGCGGACGCGGCATGAAATCGACATGACCTGTCGTTTCGATGATCCCGGTTCGCTGCACGAATCCCAGCATTGGCGTGAAGCCCGCGCCGATATGATAGAATGAGATGAAGTTGTCGAAGAGGTCGTTCGGGTAGTCAGTGGAGAGCCGCCACGCGACCGGCGTACCCGCGGACGAATCCGGAACGTGCGTCGCCGCGAGCCAGAACTTTGGCTCCACGTTCCGGCCGTGAACAACGAGCGGCAAGTCGATGTCGAAACCGCCCGCGCGCTCAACGTCGTGCACGCCGGGACCCGAGCGTTGCATCGCCATCGCGCCGACGTAGGATCGCTCGAAGAGATCGTGCTTCACACGGACGACGGCGTCGTTCGCAGCGTCCTCACCACCGGTTCGCGCATCGAGCAGCCCGAGCGTCCACGAGCCCGCTCTGCCGTAGACGCGGCCTCCGCCATCGATCGGTACCGTCGTGCCGCTATCGGTCAGTCCGATGCGACGCGAGTAGAAGAGCTGCGCATGTTGTTCCGTTCCGAAGTCGAAAATGCCACTCGATTCCAGAAAGAACTCGCGCTTCTCCGGAAAGAATGTGGGAAATCGCGTCAGGTTGATCACCTGCTGGTCGACTTCTACCTGGGCGAAATCGGTGTTCACCGTCAGGTCCGCAGTCAGGGTGGAGGATACGGCGATCTTCGCGTCGCCACCGACTTTCCCCCGCCAACCACCCCGCGTAAGCTGGTTCCCGACGCTATCGTGGGCGGTCTGATCGACTCTCCCGAGCAGGTACGGACGCAGATCGACGTCACGCCCACGATCGAGTTGTCCGAAGCCCGTAAGCTCCCCCGCATACTGAAGATGCGTGAGCCCCTGAGTCCGCGCATACGAGCGCCACAGGTCCTCTTCGTTCGTGCTTCTGATGAATCGACGCACGTTGAAGCCGAACGAGGTGCTCGATCCCGCGTGGAACCGCAGCGTTCGAAAAGGGATCCGGAAGAGCGCCGTCCAGCTGTGCGAATCTCGCGCTACTACGACCTCCCAGATGCCGTTCCAGTCGGCGTTCTCGGTGTCCCAGCCCGAAAGCTGCGCATCCCACATCGCCCCGAGCGGGTTGGTGCGAAATTCAAAGGCGCTTCGCCGATCGTGAAAGCTGTCGATCAGTACCGTGATGTTGTCATCCGTGGATAGATCGGCATCGCGCCTGAGCTGTCGCGCGCGAAGCATCGAGCGCGCATCGCCGTAGGCGCGCACGGCCACGTAGAGCGCCTGCCCGTCCCGCGCAACCTTCACCACCGTTCGTTGCAAGGCTCGCGCACCCTCCGCCGGTTCGCGCTGACGGAAGTCCGTGATCGAATCGGCGGACTGCCAGATCTCGTCCGTGAGCATGGCGTCGAGCGTGATCGCCGTTGGCGAGGCTGCCACCACGACTGCATCGGCGCTGCGTTTCGCTCCCGCGCAGGAGACGCCTGCGTGCTGGCAGGACGATACCGTATCACCCTGCGCGTGCGAGACTCGCACACTCGAGACCAGGGCGATGAGGCTCGCGATTGCCGGTCGGAAGATGCACGCTCTCATCAATGGCCTCGAGCGCACGCGGCGAGCACTAGCGCCTTCGACCCTTGCGCCGCGTGCGCGCGCTCGATGCGCCACCCCGCGAAGGCGAAAAGCTCAGTGCGTGTCCGTCGTCCCGAAACGATTCGTACAATGACGAGAACAGTGCGCCGCCGACCACGAGCCGCTCTGTATCCGTGGGCGTGATGCGCACGATCCCGGAGAGCAGCTGCTCGAGTCCCGCAGCTTCGGGCCGAGCGAACTTTCCGTCCTTCACATCGATGTCGTGAACGATCTCGGCGATCGAACGGAGGGCCGAATCGCTGCCCAGGCCGAAGCGCTCGAGCAACACCTCGAAGGTGCAGCGATCACTCACGTGCGTATACTCCGACTCGTACATGTCGAAGCGCAGCTCGCCAGGCTCAGGGCGGTATTGCGGCCCCGCGACGAATTTGAATCTGGCATCGGCATCGATGAACGTATTGATGAGCCATGCACTGCCGATGCGATCCACGAACACGTCACGCCTGGTGACCCAAACGCTGCCGCTCGCGATCCGGTCGCGATCGCGCCGCCTGGTCTCATGCGCTGAGGTTCCCGCGCTCAGCCGTCGGGAGAGCGAGGAGATTGCCTCCTCCGCGAGAGCGCGGCCGTTCGCTCCAAAAAAGTCGAGCTCGACGACCTCTCGAAGACGGCGCCGGAATCGAGCGACGAGGGTCTCGAGCTCGGCGCGCGTATCGTCGCTGAGCTTGCGTCGGCCGAGTGCAGCGCATGCCTTCTCAGCGTCAGCCGCGATCAGCTCGTACTCGGCGTCCCGGTCTCGCCGGAACAGCTCCTCGAGCTCCGCATCGGTGACTCCCTCGACGAGATGCGCCTCGCACACGATCGCCTCGCCGCCGCCACCCGTGATCTCGCGCCGGAGCCACTGAAAGTCCTCGAGTGTGTCCGAAGTCGCCGGTAAGACGTATACCGTGCTCTTGAGCGCAACGGCGCCGAGGCGAGCGAGCCGACGACGGATCTTCACTCGGAAGTAATCGGGCTTTGGCGGAATCCGATGGATCAGGAGGAGCCAGCGGTCTGGAGCGGCAACGACCGGTGCGATGCCCTCTTGTGCATATATCGCAGTTGAATCATCCATATATCAGGTGAATGTACGCAATCATTGTGGCTTCGCAACGACTCCGGACCCGCGAGGCCAAGGAGACGACGCTCATGCAATGGATCACTCGCGAACGTCCCAAGATCGACCGAGTCGCGTGCCCATGGTTGATTCGGCGCTTAATCGACCCGGCTGCCGAGTTTCTCTTCGTTCCACCGGCCGCTGTGGTGGCACGCGCTGCCGAAACGGGAGCAGTGCCGTTCGATGTGGAAGGTGTCGAGCTCTCGCACGAAGGTCCACTCTGCAGCTTCGACGCGCTGCTTGCGAAGTACCACATCGAAGATCCCGCGCTAACGGAGCTCGCGGTGATCGTACGCGGCGCGGATACAGCGCGGCTGGATCTCGCGCCGCAAGCTGCGGGATTGCTCGCGATTTCGCTCGGACTCTCACACAACTATCGCGATGACCACGAGCAGCTCGAGCACGGATTCGTCATTTACGATGCACTGCTCGCCTGGAGTCGTCATGTGCGCAGCGAAACGCATAGCTGGAACCCCCAGCGAAGCTCGCTCGCAAACTGACACCACGATTTTGGAGAGTCCAATGCCCTCGCATCATGTGAAACGTGTGCGGCGCCCCGGCCATCTGATCGGTCTTCTGCTCATCACCGTCGCCTTTGGCCGGGGATCGGCGGTCGCGAGCCAAACGACCGGCTTCACGAGTGATTGGAGCGCGGTCGAGCAGGCACTTGGACGGAAAGGCGCATTGAATTCCGGCGATGTCATCAAGTTCTCCTTTCCGCGGAGTGACATGACGGTGAGCGTCGGCGGAGTGCAACTCAAGCCGGCGCTCGCGCTCG
>DASXQD010000405.1:0-20446 GCA_036493195.1 Gemmatimonadaceae bacterium
CGCACGTCCGGAGCTCGGGAAGAGCAGTCCGGTGAGCATCTTGAGCGTCGTCGTTTTGCCTGCGCCGTTCGGACCGAGGAACGCGACTGCATCGCCGCGCTCGATCGAGAAAGTGACCGAGTCGACGGCGCGCACCTGACGATAGCGCGGACGTGCGAGCGCGGCGAGCGCGCCCTTGATTCCGGGATCGCGCACCTTCACATCGTACGTCTTGCTCAATTCGGTGGCGACGATCGCGGTGGGCATGGGCGAAAGATGTGCTGCCCAACCTCGCGTCGGCAGCGCGCAGTCCGAGGGAACTCGAACCGAGCCGAATCCCGACTTCCTTGCCAGTCGTGCCCAGGCGACGTATCAATGGACCCTGATCATCGAACAAATCAGCGGTTGGCCTCATGGATAGGGCCGAAGTCAGCCGCTCCACGAATTCGTTGTAGAGCGACTCACATGGAGGCCAGCAATGGCACATCGGGCCCGGAGACGGATGATGTGGGCTGCGCTTACGTTGCTTCTTGGAACGCTATGGATCGGCAGGATTGCTGCTCAGGCGTCGGCGCACGACAGCAGCGGAGCCCAGAGCACGATGAAGACGATCGACAATCCTGGCGGAGGCCACATCTATCTTGGTGGCTTGACGGGACAGCTCACACCCCCGGAAGCGCTGGGGAAAACCCTGCATCACATGAGCGTCCTGTACGGAGAGCGGCCGAAGCTCGGCCGCCTCGTGCAAAACCCGAGCGGCGAGATTTTGGCCGGTTTCTTTACGGTCACCGCAAAGAACAAGGATGGCAAATCTATGTCGGGGCTGGCGATGGCCTACGCTCCCAAGAGCGGACCTGCCGCCGGCGCGGTGCTGATGGATAACTCCGACCGGTTTCCCTCGACGGTGAACTCCATGTTCGCCAGCCTCAAGCAAGAGCTCGGGAAAGCTCCCGCCAGTTCAGGAACCGCGTCGAAGACGGCGGCCCCAATGAAGGAGGCGCCCCCCGAATCACTGCAGCCCGTGGTGTTTCCGGACGGAACCGGTGTGATTGGGCTGCCCGCGGGATGGCACATGCTGCAGGCGCAGATGGGAGATGTGGGCGCCAATGGACCGCACGGCGAGACGTTGCGCTTTGGTTGGACCATCCCGGTGATCGATCCCACGAACCCGCAATCGCGGGCATTAATGGGGAATAGCCGTGGGCCGGCTCCCAGAAATTTTGTGGCGATTCCCTTCGGCACCGATCCGGCAATCGCATTCAAGGCTGTCATGGCGCAAATGTCTCAGAAGTTGCGCAAGCAGCCGCCCGACGTCGATATCGCGAAGGTGCAGGACATGCCGCTGGAGGGGGGAAAGAACTACTTCCTCTACGGTCACATGGATTTTCACGACGGCAAGGGGAAGCAATTTCTCGTGTCGCAAATGATCAACACGATGCAGTTACAGATGGGCACGTGGCAGATGACGTTGTTCATGATCTATGGACCCGAGCAGGCGATGGGAGAGGAAGGCAGCACGATTGCTGCCATATACCCCAGCTGGAGCCGCAACAACAAGCTCGTGAATCGCAAGGCGAACGACGATATACGGCGTACGATCGCGCAGACGATTCAGAACGGGCACATGGTCCAGCAGTACATAGACGATTCCGACCGCTCGACTGCCGGCATGTCCGACTACCTGCGCAACGAGACCGTGATCGTAGATACGCAAACGGGAGGTCATGCGAGGACTTCGGACGACCTGGCGGGTGCGCTGATCGATGCAAATCCCAGCCGCTTCCAGGCCGTTCCCCAGAGCGGTTACATCAAGGGGATCGACTTTTAAGGCTCCAGGAGATCGCGCCGATGCTGTACGTGATCATCGAGCATTTTCGCGATGGCAATGCAGTGCCCGTCTATCGAAGATTTCGCGACCTCGGCAGGCTCGCGCCCGACGGACTCCGATACGTCAGCAGTTGGGTGACTCACGATCTTCGCCGCTGCTATCAGGTGATGGAGTGCGATGATCGGGCGCTGCTCGACGAGTGGATTGCGAACTGGACCGATGTCGTCGAATTCGAGGTGGAGCCCGTGATCACCTCGGCCGAGGCCCTTGCCGCGATCACGCCCTCACTATGACGCCGATGCGGCCTCCACCAGCGCCGCGACCTCGCGCACGCGTGGCGCGATCACCGGCGAATCCTCGATCGAGCCGCTGATCGCGTCGAGCGTCTTGAACCCGTTGCCCGTAACGCACAGCACCACCTCATCGTCCCTGCCGAAACGCCCTTGCTCGGCGAGCGCCAGCGCGGCCGCGACCGTTGCGCCGCCCGCGGTCTCCGTGAAGATGCCGGTAGTCTCCGCAAGCAGACGAATGGCTGCGACGATGGCGTCGTCGCTCACCGCCGCTGACCAGCCACCGGTGCCGCGCATCGCTCGCGCGGCAAACACACCATCCGCCGGATTCCCGATCGCGATCGACTTGGCGATCGTGTTCGGGATCTGAGGCACGAGCGTCTCTCCGCCACTCTCCACGAGCCGTGTGATCGGTGCGCATCCGGAAGCCTGCGCACCGTACAAACGCGGCGCCTCGTCCTGCACGAGCCCGGCGTCGCGAATTTCGCCGAACGCCTTGTGCAGCTTCGTGAGCAGCGAGCCACCAGCCATCGGCACGACCACCGCGCTCGGAAAGCGCCAGCCCAGCTGCTCGGCGATCTCGAAGCCCATCGTCTTCGAGCCCTCACCATAGTAGCCGCGAAGATTCACGTTGACGATTCCCCATCCGAATCGATCGGCCACCTGCACGCAGAGGCGATTCACATCATCGTAGTTGCCGCGCACACGCACGAGATTCGGCCCGTACACCGCGGTGCCGAGCACCTTCGCCTGCTCGAGATTGTCCGGAATGAATATCCACGCCGGCAGCCCAGCGCGCGCGGCTTGCGCCGCGACGGCGTTCGCGAGATTTCCGGTGGACGCGCAGCCAATGGTTTCGAGCCCCAGCGCCTTCGCCGCGTTGATCGCCGAAGCGACGACGCGGTCCTTGAACGACAGCGATGGGTGTGACACTGCGTCGTTCTTGATCCAGAGCCTCGCAACACCGAGCTTGTCCGCGAGCCGGGGTGCATCGACCAAAGGCGTGAAGCCCGTGTCCTGCGAGAGCGTGGGCGTTCCCTCGAAGGGGAGCCACTCGCGATAGCGCCACATCGAGTGCGCGCGCGTCGCGATCTCGGCCCGGCCCGGCAGTACGCGCGATGCCGGATACATCGGCTCGAGAGGCCCGAGGCACGATCCGCAAATCGCCTCCGGTGCAGCGTCGAACTCCGCGCCGCACACCTTGCAGTGTTGCGGAAGTGCGCGCACGGTCGGGGAAGCAATGGCACCGCGTGCCGGCAGCTCTGCAGTATGCATGTCGCTCTCTAGTATTTCGGAACGGAGGAATCGACTTCATCGCTCCAGCGCGTGATGCCGCCTGCGAGATTCCAGACTTTCCGGAATCCGGATGCCTGCAACTGTTGCACGGCCTTCGCGCTGCGCGCCCCGACCTTGCAGTGCACGACGATGTCGCGCGCGCTGTCGAGCGTCGGGAGTGCCTCGAGGACGGTGCCGAGCGGGATGAGGCGAGCGCCGGGAAGACGCGCGATGTCCCACTCGTGCGGCTCTCGCACATCGATGAGATCGAAATCGTCGCCGCGCGCGATCCGCTCCGCGAGCTGCGCGGGAGTGATCTCGGGCACCGCGCTCTGAGCTGCGGCATCGGCGGCCGCAGCCTGACGCACGCCGCAGAACTCCTCGTAGTCGATGAGCTCAGTGATCTCGTGCGTGCCGCACGCAGGGCACTCGGGATCCTTCCGCAGGTTGAGCGTGCGGAAGCTCATGCGCAGCGCGTCCACGAGTAGCAACCGGCCCGCGAGACTCTCGCCGATTCCTAGGATGAGCTTGAGCGCTTCAGTCGTCTGAATCGTGCCGATGATTCCAGGCAAAACGCCGAGAACCCCACCTTCGGCGCAGCTCGGAACGAGTCCGGGAGGAGGCGGCTCGCGAAAGAGACAGCGATAACACGGTGCATCGGCCGTCGCGAACACGGACGCCTGTCCCTCGAAGCGATAGATGCTGCCGTACACGTTCGGCTTGCCGAGCAGTACGCACGCGTCGTTCACGAGATAACGCGTCTGGAAATTGTCGGTGCCGTCGACGACGATGTCGTACGTCCCGATGATCTCGAGTGCGTTGCGCGACGTGAGCGGCGTCTCGTGTGCCTCGACTTTGACGTTCGGATTGAGATCCTCGATTCGATCCCGCGCGGAATCGAGCTTGCGCTTGCCGATCGCACTCGTGCCGTGGAGCACCTGCCGCTGCAGGTTCGTGGCATCGACGACATCGAAATCCACGAGGCCGAGTGTGCCGACGCCTGCCGCGGCGAGGTAGAGCGCCGCGGGCGAGCCGAGCCCGCCCACGCCGACGAGCAGCACGCGCGCGCGCTTGAGCTTCTTCTGTCCTTCGAGACCGACGTCGGGAAGGATGAGGTGTCGGCTGTAGCGGAAGATCTCCTCGTTGGAGAGCTCGGATGCTACGGGCACCGATGTCGACATCGGGTCAGCCTCCGGCAATGGCGGGAACGATGGTGAGCTCATCGCCGTCCTTTACCGGCGACTCGAAGCTGCCGGTGAAACGGATGTCCTCATCGTTCAGATAGAAAGTGACGAACGCGTACGGATCACCCTTCTCGTCGCGCAGGCGCGGTGCGAGATCGGGATATCGGCCGGCGATGTTCTCGACGACCTGACCGACCGTTTCGCCCTCGCTCTGTAGTGTGCCGCTGTCGGCGAGTCGGGCGAGAACGGTGGGAAGAAAAAGAGTGATTGCCATACGACCTCGAAGAGAGTTGCGGTGCGAACGCGAATGAGAGCTACGAAACGCTTCTAGGAAACGACTTCGATGAGCGAGCGGCGGGCGGAGCGAAGTTCCGCCTCGTCAGCGACAGCGATCGGATAACAGTGTTCGGGCGCAGGAAAGCGCGATGCGCGCACATCGTCGGCGTAGCTGCGGATCGCCTGCTCCGTGATCGCGCCGATCTCTGCGTAGCGACGAACGAAGCGCGGCGCGATCTCGCCGACGAACGAGCCGAGGACGTCGTGGGCGATCACGAGTTGGCCGTCCACGTGTGGCCCCGCTCCGATGCCGTAGACGAGCAGATCGACACGCTCGCGTATGAATGCCGCGGTCTCAGCGGGAATCGCCTCGAGCAGCACGGCGAAGGCGCCAGCGCCCTGGAGTGCGAGTACGTCGTCCAGCAGGCGCTGCGCTGCGGACAGTGTCTTTCCCTGCACGCGGTATCCACCGAGCTGTCCGAGCGACTGCGGTGTGAGGCCGACGTGGCCCATTACCGCGATGCCGGCATCCGCGATCGCGCGCACGCGCGGTGCGACGCGACGGCCGCCCTCGAGCTTCACGGCTCCGCAGCCCGCGGCCACGAATGCGCCGGCGTTGAATATCGCGCGTGCGCTCGACGGCTGATACGAGAGAAAGGGCATGTCGCCAACGACGAGCGCCCGTTTCGCACCGCGACACACCGCGCGCGCGAACACGAGCATCTCGTCCATGGTGATCGAGGTGGTACCCTCGTGGCCGAGCATCGTCATCGCGGCCGAATCACCGACGAGCAGCACATCGGCGCCGGCGCGATCGGCAAACACCGCGGTGGGATAGTCGTATGCGGTGATCCATACGGCCGGCTCGCCACGATCGCGGAGCGCGGTGAGCGTGGCAGTGGTGATGCGGCGCGTGGGCGCGGAGCTGTGAGACATGATGTCTAACTCGGGAGCGAGGTGAAGCATTCGTGCACGAGCGCGAGCGCGCGATCGAGATCCGCGCGCCCGGTGGCGAACGAGAGGCGCAGATAGCCTTCGCCGGCCGCTCCGAACGCGGTGCCGGGAAGGAGCGCAACGCCATACTCGAGAAGGAGCTTCGACGCGAGCTGGGCCGCGCTGAGGCCTGCGGCGGCAGTGATGGTCGAGACATCGGGAAAGGCGTAGAATGCTCCTGCCGGTGCTGCGATGCGAACGCCGGGGATCGCCGCGAGCCGCTCGGACACGAGCTGCCGGCGCGCGGCGAACTCCGCGATCATCGCGTGCAGCGGCTCTTGCGTCCCCTCGAGCGCGGCGATGCCGGCCCGCTGCACGAATGCCGGCACGCAGGCGTGATCGTTGAGCGCGAGCAGCGCAAAGCGCGGAGCGAGCGGCGTGGGAAGCAAGCCGAAGCCGAGTCGCCAGCCCGTCATCGCATACGCCTTCGAGAAGCCGTCCACGAGAATACAGCGCTCGCGCATGCCCGGAAGCGTGAGAATCGACGGAACGGGCGACGCACCGTAGTCGAATGGTCGATAGATCTCGTCGACGATCACGGTCAGATCGTTGTCTTCCGCAAGCCGCGCGAGCGCCGCGAGCCTGCCCGCGTCGATCACGCCGCCGGTGGGGTTCTGCGGTGTGTTGAGAACGAGCACGCGTGTGCGCGACGTGATCGATGCGGCGATCGCATCGACATCGGGCGCGAAGTTGCTCGCAGCGTCGAGCCGGTAGGTAACGGGTCGGGCGCCTGCGAAGCGCACGACGGAATCGTAGATCGGGTACGCAGGGTCGGGAATGAGTGCCTCGTCACCGCTCTCGAGCAACGCGAGCGCCGCGTAGAGAAGGATCGGCTTCGATCCCGGGGTGACGACGATATTCTCGGGGCTAGCGGAAATGCCGAGCGAGACGAGATGATTCGCGATCGCGGTGCGCAGCTCCAGAATGCCACCGGCCGGTCCGTACTTGGTCTCACCATTGTGCAGTGCGCGAACGGCAGCCTCGACGATGTGCGGAGCGGTAGGAAAATCGGGCTCGCCGATCTCGAGATGCAGAATGTGCTGCCCCTTCAGTTCCAGCGCGCGCGCGTGCGCGAGCACCTCGAAGGCGCCTTCGGTGCGGAGGCCATCGATGCGCGACGCGAGCTGAAGCTGGATGGCGGAAGGGCTGGCTGTGGTCATCGACTCGAGAGGTACGGATGCGAAAAATCCCGGAGGGACTGCCACCGGGAGGTTCGCGTTTTAGCATTTGTTTTACGTGGCTGCAATAGGCGGCAAATTACCACGGGCGCTTCGGTTGTGGTTTCAGATTAGCATCTCGGGAATGCGGCGTCAAGGGAGAGATTTGCGATGCGCGGCTTCATGGAGCATCTTGGGCCTCGAAGCGGCATTGCATACAAAGTTCCGATCAATCAACTCCCCATCGGAGATCGCATGGCCGAGCCCGACGTCGCGACGACGCAGGGAATGGAGCGGACCCTCTCGCGCGAGCACTACCTCTCCCCCGAGATCTTCGCGCGCGAGAAGGAGCACATCTTCGTGCCCGAGTGGTTCCACGCCGGGCGCGAGGAGGATCTCCCACTTCCGGGCAGCTACCTCGTCGTCGACGTCGCCGGCGAAAGCGTGCTCGTCGTGCGCACGCGCGAGAGCCTGCTCCGCGCCTACTATAATGTCTGCCGGCACCGCGGCTGCCAGCTCGTGCTCTCGGGAACCGACAGCACCGGCTGTGCTCCGGAGCTCGCCGGCTCTTTCGGAAGCGGCATCAAGTGTCCGTACCATGCGTGGACGTACACGCTCGACGGCGCCCTCCGCACCGCGCCGTATCTCGATGAGGGCGCGGGAATTCACAAGGAGGAGCTGTCGCTTCATCCCGTTGGAATCGACACGTGGGGCGGATTCTTCTTCCTGAACCTTGCGCCGCGCGCCCCCGACGCGCGCAGCCACACGCTCGCCGCCCAGATCGGCGAGGCAGCCACGAGGCTCCGGAACTATCCGCTCGTAGATCTGCGCCGCGTGAAGCGCATCACCTACGAGATCGATGCGAACTGGAAAGTGATGCTCGAGAATTACAACGAGTGCTATCACTGCGCCGGTGTCCACCCCGAGCTGTGCAAGGTGGTGCCATCGTTCAAGGTCCGCGGCGGATCGAGTCTCGATTGGGAGCGCGGCATCGAGCACGCGGACGGAGCGTGGACGTTCACGCACAGCGGCACGAGCTCGCGCGAGCCTTTCCCGGGGTTGAGCGACGACGAGCGCGTACGTCACAAGGGTGAGCTCATCTATCCCAATTTCATGATCAGCCTGTCGGCGGACCACGTCGCCGCGTTCACCCTGTGGCCGCGGAGCGCCGAGCACACCACGATCGATTGCGACTTTCTCTTTCATCCGGACGAGATCGCGAAGCCGGGCTTCGATCCGTCGGATGCCGTGGACTTCTGGGATCTCGTGAACCGGCAGGACTGGACGATCTGCGAAGGAGTGCAGCGCGGGATGCGCAGCCGCGTGTTCGAGTCCGGATTCTACGCGCCGATGGAGAGCTTCAGTCTCGACATTCGCCGCTACGTGGGCGAGCGACTCGGGATGAAGCCGCGGTGAAGCACGACTACGAGTACATCGTTCTCGGACTCGGCGGTCTCGGCAGCGGCGCGGCGTACTGGCTCTCGCGTAAGGCAGGCGCGGAGGTGCTGGGGATCGAGCAGTTCGAGCTCGGACACGTGCGCGGCGAATCGCAGGACCACTCGCGCATCATCCGTCTTTCGTATCACACGCCGGAGTACGTGGAGCTCGCGAAGCTCGCCTACGACGCGTGGAACACGCTGCAGCGTGAGAGTGGCGAGCAGGTAGTGCTCAAGACGGGCGGTCTGGATTTCGCGCGGCACGATTCGAAGATTCCGCTCGACACGTATCGCGACGCCATGAGCGCGTGCAACGTCGAGTTCGAGGACATCGATGCCGACGAGATCATGAAGCGCTGGCCGCAATTCACGCTCAGCGACGACATCGAAGGGCTCTATCAGGAGCAGAGCGGAATCGCCATGGCCGCGCGTGCGAACGAGGCGCACCGGAAGATGGCGCGCGCGAATGGCGCAACGCTGATCGACAGGACGCCGGTCACGAACATCATCACGCGCAGCAACGAGGTCACCGTGGAGACGACCGGCGGCACGTTCCGCTGCAGGAAGCTGGTGATCGCCGCCGGACCTTGGTCGAACCGCGCGCTCGGCTTTCTCGGCATCGAGCTCCCGCTCGAGGTCACGCGCGAGCAGGTGACGTACTTCGCGGCGCCGAAGCCGGAAGACTTCGCGCCGGACAGGTTCCCCGTGTGGATCTGGATGGATGATCCGTGCTTCTATGGCTTTCCGACGTTTGGAGAGGCGGGACCCAAGGCGGCGCAGGACGCGGGCGGCAAGCCCGTGACGGCAGACACGCGGGACTTCGAGCCTGAGCCCGGGAATCTGCGCGGCGTGGAGGAATTTCTGTCGCGCTACCTCCCTGGCGCGCTCGGGCCGATCATCTACACGAAGACCTGTCTCTACACGCTGACGCCGGATCGGGACTTCGTGATCGACACCGTGCCCGGCCACGACAACGTGGTGGTAGCGATCGGCGCGGGACACGCGTTCAAGTTCGCGTCGCAGATCGGGCGGCTGCTCTCAGAGCTCGCGCTCACCGGAAAGTCGACGATCGATCTCTCGTCGTTCGCGCTCGACCGGCCGATTCTCACGATGAAGGACCCCCCGAAGAACTACATGCAGTGACGGCGCTCGCCGAAGCGAAGGCCGACACTCCTCCCGCGCCGACGCTTCGGCGCGCGATGGGATTCCGCGACCTGATTCTGTTCTATCTCGTCACGGGATTCAGCCTTCGCTGGATCGCGCAGGCCGCCGCCGCGGGTCCGAGCTCCGTCATCATCTGGATCATCGGCGCGCTCGCGCTCTACGTGCCGCTCGTGTTCACGGTGCTGGAGCTCTCCTCGCGCTATCCGGAAGAGGGCGGACTCTACTCGTGGACCCGACGTGCCTTCGGCGAATTCCCCGGCTATCTCTCCGGCTATCTCTACTGGTCGTCGAACCTGCCGTATTTCCCGAGCCTCTTCTATTTCACTGCGGCAAACGCGCTCTTCATCTTCGGACACCGGTTCGACGCGCTGCAGAACAGTCAGCCCTACTTCATCATCTTCTCGATGCTGGCGCTGGCAGTGGCGGTCGGCCTCAACGTCGTTGGCCTCAACATCGGGAAGTGGCTGCACAATCTCGGCGCTCTCGGTCTCTGGATTCCCGGAATCGTGCTCGTGGGCATGGGCGTCGCTGCCGGAGCACTCCTCGGATCCGCCACGCACTTCACCGCGCAGTCGTTCGTGCCGAGCACGCATCTCAAGGACATTATTTTCTGGTCGACGATTGCGTTCTCGCTCAGCGGGCTCGAGAGCGCATCGATGCTCGGCGATGAGATAGAGGATGCGCGCAAGAACATTCCGCGCGCGATACTGATCGCCGGCGCGCTGACGGTCATCCTCTACATCGCCGCGACGGTGGCGATGCTGCTGGCGCTTCCGGCGCAGCAGATTCAGAACATGCAGGGGATCATCACCGCGATCACCCTCGTTGCGACGAAGCTCGGGATTCCGTGGATCGCCGCGGGCATCGCGCTGCTCATCACCTTCGGCGGATTGGGGCAGGCGGGCGCGTGGTTCGCCGCCGCCGGGCGTTTGCCCTTCGTCATTGGCATCGACCGTCGCCTGCCGCCTGCGTTCGCGAAAATTCATCCGAAATGGGGAACACCGTACGTCGCGCTGCTCGTCCAGGCAGCCATCGCTGCGATTCTCATCTTCGCGGGACAGGCGGGAACGTCGGTGGCGGGCGCGTACAACGTGCTCGTGAGCATGTCGGTGATCGCGTACTTTCTTCCGTACATGTTCATGTTTGCGGCGATGATCAGGCTGCAGCGCGAGCCCGCAGGGCCGGAGGTCATTCGCGTACCGGGTGGAACGCCGGTCGCGATCGGGCTCGCCGCACTGGGCTTCCTCACGACGACGATCTCCGTCGGGCTCGCGATGCTTCCGGCCGATGACGAGCCCAACAAGCCGCTTGCCGTTATCAAGATCATCGGGCTCACCGCAGCGATGATCGGCGTGGGCGTGGGCCTTTATGTCGCGGGCCGGAGGAAATAACTTCTTCGGCACACGCACGACACTCGCACGGAGAATGGTGATGAAGATTCTTGTGGTGGGCGGAACGGGAACAGTCGGATCGGAAGTCGTGCGTCAGCTGATGGGCCGCGGCGAGCAGCTGTTCGTACTCACGCGATCATCCGAGCATGCGAGCAAGCTTCCGAAGGGAGTAACCGGCGCGGTCGGTGACCTGCTCGATCCGTCGTCACTGGGCGTGTTCGCCGGAATGGACGCGGTGTTCCTCCTCAATCCCGTGAGCACGACCGAGACGTTCGAAGGGCTGCTAGGCGTCAACGGCGCGCGCGATGCGGGTGTGAAGCGCATCGTCTATCTCTCCGTGCACAATCTCGATCGCGCACCGCATCTGCCACACTTCGGCGGGAAGATCGGCGTCGAGGCCGCGGTGATGAAGTCCGGGATGGAGTACACGATCGTGCGGCCGAACAACTTTTATCAGAACGACGTCTGGTTCAAGGATGTGCTGCTCAGCTACGGTGTCTATCCGCAGCCGCTCGGCAGCGCGGGCTGCTCGCGCGTTGACGTCCGCGACATCGGGGAGGTTGTCGTCGCGGCGCTCACGACCGGTGGCCACAACAAGAAGATCTACAATCTCGTGGGTCCGGAGCCCGTCACCGGGGAGAGCACTGCTGCGGAATGGAGCCGCGCGCTCGGAAAGCCGATCAAATATGCGGGCGATGATCTCGAAGCGTGGGAAGCGCAGAATCGCCCCTATCTTCCGCCCGCACAGCTGTACGATTTCAAGCAGATGTACGCGTTTTTCCAGAAGGATGGATTAAAGGCGACGCCGGCAGACCTCGCGCAGCTCACCGGCGTGCTCGGACATCCTCCGCGCTCGTTCGCGGGGTACGCATCGGAGATGGCAGCCGCCTGGAAATGACGCTACGGCGCGGCGGCGCGCATCGCCGAGTCGAGATCCGCCCAGAGGTCTTCACCATTCTCGATTCCGACGCTCAATCGTAGCAGCGAAGCGGGGAGGTGGCCCTGTCCGGGGATCGCAGCTCTGCGCTCGATGGTCGATTCCACGGCGCCGAGACTCGTGGCGTGCCGGGCGAGCTTCACGTTCCGGCACACGCGGTCTGCGACTTCGGCTCCTCCGGCCATGTCGAACGAGATGATCGTTCCGAAGCCCTTGAGCACTCGCTTTGCAGTCGCGTGCGTTGGGTGCGAGGGCAAGCCGGGATATCGGACGCGCGAGATCAGTGCGTGCTCCTCGAGTCTCGCGGCGAGCATCATCGCCGTTTGTTGCGCACGTTCCAGTCGAAGCGCGAGCGTTCTCGCGCCGCGAATGGCGAGAAAGGTTTCGAGCGTGCCCGGTGTCGCGCCGCGCAGCTCGCGCGACTTCCTCAAGGCGTGCCAGAGCCCTTCGCTCCTCGTCGTCGCCACGCCCGACAACAGATCGGAGTGGCCGCCGATGAATTTGGTCGCCGATTGCAGCGACACAGTCGCGCCGAACGCGAGCGGCTGCTGATTCAGCGGCGTGGCGAAGGTGTTGTCGACCGCCACGATCGAGCCCGGCTTGCGCGGCGCAGCGCACACGATTTCCAGATCGACGACGGTGAGCAGCGGGTTCGAGGGCGATTCCAGCCAGATCAGATCCGCTGAGGCACAGGCGCGAATCCAGCCGTCCGTATCGTCGACGCGCACGCGCTGCACCGTCCAGCGCTTCTGCTCTGCCCCCGCAGCAACGAGGCCCGCCACTCCCTGATAGCAATCATCGGGAAGCGCGACCACCGCACCAGCGGACAGCTGATCGAAGACCGCGGCGATGGATGCCATCCCCGAGGCGAACGCCACGGATTTGCCGAGCTCGAGACCGCCGACGATCTCCTCGAGTGCTTCCCAGGTCGGCGTCCCGTCATCTCGTGAGTACTCGCGCCCCGCCCCGATCGTGAAGTTCGACGCGGGGATCAACGGAATGTTCAGCGGAGCGCCCGGCTCGATCGGACGACCGGCCGAAACGAGCCAGGAATCCGGTTTCATATCGGAGGGTTGAGGGTCGACGCCCTCGAGTGGCGCACTAGTCGAGATCGCCGCCGCCCTCGCCGTCGCGACCGAGCGCGTTGAGCACTTCGCGATCGAACATGACCGACAGGCTCTCGCGGCTCGAGTAGGGTCCCGGGCGGTAGCCGCGCGACGCGATTCCCGCCTGGCTGATCTCGCAGACATGCCAGTCCTGGCGGTTGGTCAGATCCCAGAACGCGATCCCGTCCTCCACGTTCCACGTGTCATCGCGCACGCTGTCCGGATGAAAGAGCCACTCGCACGTGATGAGCGATCGATCCGGCGAGACCGGCGTGATGTAGTGCGCCATCACGTAGTCCGGGTGCAGGCTGAGGAGCATGTTCGGGAAGATCGAGTAGTAATACACGCGCTTCATGTCCGCTTCATCGAGCTCGCCCACAGGGACGCCGCACGCCTGGCCGCTCATGGACAGGCTCTCGTGCTGCTCGTTCATCACCATGTATCCGCCGAGGAATGGACCCTCGAAGAGATCGTTCTCGCCGCTGTTCGAGGGAGTGATCTTCGTGAGCTGGGGATGAACGGGCGAACAGTGATAGCACTCGGAGTAGTTCTGGAAGACGAGCTTCCAGTTCGACTTGACGTCGTACTCGATGGTGCGCGCGACGGTGAGCCCCGGAAGATTGAAGCGCTCGAATCGGCCGAGCAGAGCCGCGAACGCCTCCACGAACGGCTCGGGATTCGGATCGAGATTGATGAAGAGAAAGCCCTCCCACACCGCGATGGCGACACTGACCAGGGGGAAGTTCTTCTTGTCGAAGCCGGGGATCGAGTCGCTCGTCTGTGCGCCGACGAGGCGTCCGTCGAGCGCATACGTCCAGGCGTGATACGGACACTGAAGCGTTTCGGAGAGCGTTCCCGACGCAGCCTCGCAGATGCGGGCGCCGCGATGGCGGCAGGTATTGTAGTGCGCGCGTACTTCCCCTGACTGGTCGCGCAGCACGATAATGCTGTCGTTCCCGATTGTATGCAAAAAATAATCACCCCTGTTCGCGATCTTCGATTCGCGCCCGATGCAGAGCCATCGCCGAGCGAAGATGCGATCGAGCTCCTGCGCGAAAAGCTCCGCGGAGGTGAAGAATTCCTGCGGCAGCGTGTGCGCGCCCGCGATCGGGATATCCCGTGTCTTGACGAACGTCGCCATGTGCAATCCGGGGAAGGATGGTGATGCCCCAAGATGAGGTGAACGGGTGAATCGCGAAAGGGCGCGGTCTGCGGGCCGGACGGTCCCCTGTCGCTCGGGCCGCTCGCGCGCCATCATCTCCCGGGCATTTCTCCCCCGAATCCCATTCCCCGGGCATTGTATGCAACGAATGTTCGTTCTGGTGTGCGCGCTCGCCGCGCTCGGCCAGCGCGCAACGGCACAGATGCCGGACTTCATGGCGCCGCCATTCCTGCCGCCCGCGGCAGAAGTCGTGACCGCGATTCGCGCGGGCCGCCTCGTGGACGTCGACAAAGGCGTCGTGCTCCGGGATCAGGTGATCCTGGTGCGTGGCGACAAGATCGCGTCGATCGAGCCCGCACCCGGACACGTGCCGCCCGGCGCCAGAGTGATCGATCTATCCAGGTACACCGTGACGCCCGGGCTCATCGACTGCCATACCCATCTCATAGGCGGGGATGAATCCGCGAACGCCTCGGCGCCCCTCGAGCGCTCGGCCGCGCAGGAGACACTCGATGGCGTGAAGAACGCGCGCCGCACGCTCCTCGCGGGCTTCACGACTGTACGCGATGTCGGCACCTACCGCGCGTATCTGGACGTCGCGTTGCGGGATTTCATCAACAACGGGTACGCCATGGGTCCGCACATGGCCGTCGCCGGCGCGTACATCACCGTGAGCACGGGCGGCGGGGAAGTGACCGGCCTCGCGACGGACGTCGGCCTTCCACCCGACATGCGCCTGGGCGTCGCCAACTCGGCCGACGAAGTGCGTCAGCGCGTGCGCGAGATTCTGAATCACGGCGCGGATCTGATCAAGATCATCGCGACGGGTGCGGTGCTCGCGCCGGGGACGAAGCCCGGGGTGCAGGAATTCAGCGAGGAAGAGATCCACGCGGCGGTCACCGAGGCCGCGAAGTACGGTGCGCGCGTTGCCGCGCACGCGCATGGACCCGAGGGCATCAATGCGGCGGTGAAAGCGGGTGTCGCATCGATCGAGCACGGATCGTTGATGACCGATGAATCGATCCGGCTGATGAAGGAGCACGGCACGTATCTCGATGCCGACATCTACAACGGCGACTACATCGCAACGATCGGCAAACAGCAGGGATGGGCTGCGGAAATCCTGCGCAAGAACGACGAGACCACCGAGTCACAGCGGCAGGGATTCAAGAAGGCCGTCGCTGCAGGCGTGAAGATGGCGTTCGGCACCGACGCCGGCGTCTATCCCCACGGGCTGAACGCGCGACAGCTGCCCTACATGGTCAAATGGGGGCTGACGCCCATGCAGGCGCTGCAAGCCGCAACGATCAACGGAGCGACCCTGATCGGCTGGCAAGACAGGATCGGATCGATCGCTCCAGGAAAGTCGGCGGACATCATCGCGGTGGAAGGCGATGGGCTGGCGGACATCAGCAGATACACGAAGGTGGCGTTCGTGATGAAGACAGGAACCGTCTACAAGGCGCCGTGATGACACACACGCTCGCTCGCGCGGCAGTTGCCGCGAGCCTCGTGCTCGCCGCGTTCGCGAGCACGGCACGTGCGCAGATGCAGACGCCGGACTTCATGGCGCCGCCCTACGCGAGTCCGGACAGCTCCGTGGTGACGGCGATTCGTGCCGGCTGGCTCGTAGATGTCGAGGCGGGGAAGGTGCTGCGCGATCAAGTGATCGTCGTGCGCGGCGACAAGATCGTTTCCGTGGAGGCGGCGCCCGGTCGCGTGCCGGCCGGAGCGAAGATCATCGATCTGTCGAAATACATGGTGACCCCGGGGCTCATCGACTGCCACACCCATTTGATCGGCGCCGAGACGAACGCGGATGTGCTGCTTCCTCTCGAGCGTTCGGCCGCGCAGGAGACGCTCGACGGTGTGGTGCACGCGCGGCGAACGCTGCTCGCCGGCTTCACGACCGTGCGCGACGTCGGGACGTTTCGCGCGTATCTCGATGTGGCGCTGCGCGACTACATCAACAGCGGGCTGGTGATGGGTCCGCGCATGGCGGTTGCAGGGGCGTACATCACCGTGAGCACCGGAGGCGGCGAGGTCACGGGAATGGCCACCGATGTCACGCTTCCGCCGGACATGCGGCTCGGCGTCGCGAACAACGCCACGGAGATTCGGCAGCGGGTGCGCGAGATCCTGAATCATGGCGCGGACATGATCAAGGTGATCGCCACGGGCGCCGTGCTCGCTGCCGGGACCAAGCCCGGAGTGCAGGAGTACAGCGAGGACGAAATCCATGCGGCCGTGACCGAGGCGGCGAAATACGGCGCGCGCGTCGCGGCCCATGCGCACGGCACGGAAGGAATCAACGCCGCGATTCGTGCAGGGGTGGCATCGATCGAGCATGGCTCCCTGCTCGACGATGAGTCGATTCGATTGATGAAGGAGCACGGAACGTATCTCGTGTCGGACCTCATCGATGGCGAGTACATTCGACAGACCGGGAAGGCGCAGGGGTGGCCCGAGGAGATTCTTCGCAAGGACGAGTCGATGGCCAAGCTCAAGCACGCCGGGCTGCGCAAGGCGGTGGCGGCGGGCGTGAAGATGGCCTTCGGTACCGACTCCGGCGTGTATCCCAACGGTGAGAACGCGCAGCAATTTCCGCTCATGATCCAGTACGGCGGGATGACACCGATGCAGGTGCTGCAATCCGCCACGATCAATGCGGCGACGTTGATCGGGTGGCAGGATCGTGTGGGCTCGATCGCGGCGGGAAAATCGGCGGATCTCGTTGCTGTCGCAGGCGATGGACTGGCGGACATCGGCAAGTTCGCCCACGTCGCATTCGTGATGAAAACCGGCACCGTGTACAAGGCGCCGTAATTGTATACATTACCCGCGGGCTACCTCTCTTTCCTCTCTGTCAAAGATCATGGCGAATAGCTACGACGTCGTTTTCATCGGCGCGGGACACAACGCGCTCGTCTGCGCGGCCTACCTCGCACGCGCGGGCAAGAGCGTGTGCGTGCTCGAGCGGCGCGAGCTCGTGGGCGGCGCCTGCGTTTCGGAAGAGATCTGGCCCGGCTACAAGGTCTCCACGGCGTCCTACGTCAACAGCCTGCTTCGCCCCGAGATCATCAAGGAGCTGGAGCTGCACAAGTTCGGCTTCGAGCTGCTGCCGCGAAGCCCGTCCTCGTTCTCGCCGTTTCCCGATGGACGGTCACTCATGATGGGCCCCGACAAGGAGATGACGCATCGCGAGGTGAGCAAGTTCTCGCGCAAGGACGCCGACGCGCTTCCCAAGTACGAAGCGATGCTCGAGCGCTGCGCGGATCTCATCGAGCCGACGCTCATGCAGACGCCGCCGAGTCCGTGGAACATGCGTCCGGCGGACATGGTCCACCTCGGGAAAATGGCGTGGAAGTTCAAGAAGATGGGCCCCGAGGGCGCAGCCGCGATCGAGATTCTCACGGGCGCCGCACGACCGATTCTGGACCGCTGGTTCGAGTCGGAAAATCTGAAGGTGACGCTCGCGACGGACGCGGTGATCGGCGCGATGGCTGCGCCGTCGATGCCCGGAACGGCGTACGTGCTCTTCCACCACGTGATGGGCGAATGCAACGGCGTGCGCGGTGTGTGGGGCTACGTGCGCGGCGGCATGGGCGGAATCAGCAACTCGATCGCCGGGGCGGCGAAATCGAAGGGCGCCGAGATTCGCGTGAACGCCGAAGTTGCGAAGGTGCTCGTGAAGGACGGACGCGCGGTGGGCGTGGTGCTCAAGGATGGTACCGAGATTCGCGCCAACAAGGTCGCCTCCGGAGCGGATGCGCACGTGACCTTTCTCAAGCTGTGCGACGAGAAGGATCTGCCGGCGGACTTCGTGGCCGGCGTGAAGGGGCTCGACTACTCGAGCGCGAGCCTCAAGATCAACGTCGCGCTGAGCGAGCTTCCGAACTTCACCTCGGTGCCGGGCGCGCAGGCCGGCCCGCAGCATCGCGGTACGATCCACATCTCGCCCGACATGGACTACATCGAGCGGGCGTACGACGACGCGAAGTACGGCAAGGCGGCGGAGAATCCGATTCTCGAGTGCACGATTCCATCCGTCATCGATCAGACGGTCGCGCCCGCAGGACAGCATCTCATGTCGATGTTCATCCAGTACTTCCCGTACAACATCAAGGGTGCCGACACCCCCGAGGCGTACAATGCGGCGAAGGAAAAGTTCGCCGACCGGTGTTTCGACATCCTCAACGAGTACGCGCCGAACTTCAAGCGGTCGGTGATCAATCGGCAGGTGCTCTCGCCGCGCGACATCGAGGCGCGCTACGCACTCACCGGCGGCAACATCATGCAGGGGACGATGTCGCTCTCCAGCCTCGCGTTCATGCGGCCGCTGCCGGGATGGGCGCAGTACCGAACGCCGATCAGGAATCTGTATCTCTGCGGCGCCGCCACCCATCCGGGCGGTGGAGTCATGGGCGCGTGCGGCTACAATGCCGCGCGCGAGATACTCAAGGACTAGCTCGTGGTCACGGGGCGCAGCGATCCGAGGGCGAGGATCGCTGCCCCTACCTGCCAGCCGCACAGGAGCGACACCGCGCCGAGCATCTCCGGCCGCGTCTCGTCGAAGAAGACGACCCCGATGAGACCGCCCGCTGCGGCGATCCACGCGAGCACCGCAATCCACCGCGGCCTCCCCGCCGTCATCCACTCGGCCGCCCCGAGTATCAGCGCGCCAAGCGCGATCAGATAATTTCCGAAGCGCGCGGCCATGAGCCCGACAGGATGCATGAGCTCGAATTGGCGCGCAACCGACGTGTCGCCGGCGGTGAATGCGCTCGCCATGCGCCATGCGGGTCCGGCCATGAAGGTGGTATTGATCGCGTCGAACGCGATGCCGACGGTGAGCATCGTGAGCGCGGCGACGATCACGGAATTGGTCGGCGTGCCGGCGGGCACGCCGACGAGACGCACCCAGATCCCCGCGACAATGAGTCCAGTGCCGCAGAGCATGCAGAGGTGCATGATGCGCCAGATCGGCATCCCGCCGATCATGCCGAGCTCCATCGAGCCGCTGCCGGAGAGAATCGGGTGCATGGCCGCGCCGCCAGCCAACAGCAGCGTGCCGACGAGCAGTGCGACGGCGAGAGTGCGGGTGAGTGTGATCACGGATGTGCGGTTGTGCGGATGTCGAACGCGAGCCAGCTTGGGCGCATGCCAATCACTATAACAGGCCGTCGTGCCACATGCGCGGCGTGCCCAACGAGTGGCGCATCGTGAGCGCCGAGTCGCGCCCGATGGCGGGCAGGGTGTGTGTGGTCACTGGCGCAACGGCCGGGATCGGAAAGGAGACCGCGCTGGCGCTCGCAAAGATGGGAGCGACGGTGGTGATCGTTGCGCGCGACACCACCAGGGCCGCCCGAACCGCGGAGGAGATCTCACGAGCGGCACACAACCCGGCCATGAGCTGGGTGATCGCGGATTTCGCGTCGCTGGATTCCGTGCGGAAAGGCGCGGCGGAGCTCATCCAGCGGCACGAGGCGATTCACGTGCTGGTGAACAACGCTGGCGTCGCGAAGAAGCAACGCACGCTCAGCGTGGACGGAATCGAGTTGACCCTCGCGGTAAATCATCTCGCTCCCTTTCTCCTCACGCGCGAGCTCCTCCCCTTGCTGCGCGCCGGATCGCCGTCGCGGATCGTCACGGTTGCATCAGCGGCCGAGGCGCACCGGCCGATCGATTTCGCCGATTTGCAGAGCGAGAAGAAATACCGCGGATATACTGCGTACGCGAAGACGAAGCTCATGAACGTGATGTTCACGTACGAGCTCTCCACTCGGTTGGCAGGGAGCGGCGTGACCGCGAACTGCGTGCATCCCGGCGCGGTCGCGACGGACATGCTGCGCCAGCTTCCGTGGTGGCTATACGGGCTGATGTCGCCGTTTCTCCTCACGCCGGAGCAGGGCGCGGCGGCGCCGGTGTATCTCGCAAGCTCGCCCGAAGTCGAGGGCGTGAGCGGCGATTATTTCGTGAGGCAGCGCGCGAAGCCCTCATCGCTACCCTCGTACGACGTCGATGCGCGCAAGCGGCTCTGGGACATGAGCGAAGCGTTGATCGATTCGCATTCGGGTCCTTGAAGCCGCCGGCGAGCCATGACGCGACGGAGCTCCCGGCAACGCTGCGGGGCATACTCGTCGCGGCCGTTCATGGAGAGGGTACCGCGAGTGTGAGCGTGATCGCGCGCGCCGGAGCCGAGGCGGAAACCTTCTGGGTACCGGAGTCTGCGAGCGAGCCGGCGTTCCTCGCGTACAGCATCACGAAG
>DASXQD010000406.1:0-6989 GCA_036493195.1 Gemmatimonadaceae bacterium
GGTGCTGGTCGCGGACCAGTTCGGGACGTACGGACTCACCGTGATCGTGCAGCACCCCGGCGGCGACTATTCCGTCTACGGATCTCTGAGCAAGATTACGACCGAGAAAGGCGCGGTCGTGACGAAGGGACAGGTGATCGGCTATGTCGGCACATCGGATCCCGATCTCCCCGCGCATCTGCACTTCGAGCTGCGGCCGCAGGGGCACGCGGTCGATCCGATCGATTTTCTGCGTCCGAGTCAGTGATGAGCCAACTTCTGGGTGCACACGTGTCTTCTGCCGGCGGAGTGCCCGCCGCCCCGCCGCGCGCGCGCGCACTGCGGGCGACTGCGATGCAGATCTTCACGAAGCAGGCGAATCGCTGGGCAGAGCGCGAATGCGACGATTGCGAGCGCGACGAATTCCGCGCGGCGCTCGCGCTTACCGGAGTCGAGGCTACGATCGCGCACGACTCGTATCTCATCAATCTCGCGAGCCCGGACGAGGCGCTGCGACGCAAATCGACCGAGTCGTTCGTGTGCGAGCTCCGGCGGTGCGCCGCGTTGGGCCTCACGTACCTCGTGTCGCATCCGGGCAACTACATGGACGACCGCGAGAGCGGCATCGCGCGCAATGCGGACGCGATCGCGGAGTCACTCGCACGAGCGCCTGGCGAGACGGTGCTCTGTCTCGAGACCACCTCCGGCTCCGGCACGTCGCTCGGCGCGACCTTTGAGGAGCTCGCCGGCATCATCGAGCGCGTGCCGGAGCCGTATCGCTCGCGCATCGGCGTGTGCGTCGACAGCTGTCACATCTATTCGGCTGGCTATGATCTCGTGAACGCATATGATGATGTCTGGACGCAATTCGAGAATGCGCTTGGCTGGGGGCGCCTCCGCGTCATGCATCTCAACGACTCGAAGACGCCGTTCGCATCGCGCCGCGACCGGCACGCGCTCATTGGCTTTGGCTCGCTTGGCGAGGAGCCGTTTCGCCGCATCATGACCGATCCGCGCCTGGCGCACGTTCCGAAGGTGCTCGAGACTCCCAAGCTCGACAACGACATGCTCACCGACAGCTGCATGCTGCACTTGTTGCGTGGCTTCGCGGCGGGATGAGTGCTGTGCCCCACTCGAGTTTCTGATTTTCCATCCGACGATAGAGTGAATGGAACCTTCGCGTCCTCTCACCAGCATGGATTCCGTTTCTGATCGCGAGAGAATGGCGGCGCTGGAGGCCGTCGTTGCGCGCGAGCATCGCCTGCAAGCGGCGCTCGACGGTGCGGGTCAGTTCGTGTGGGACTACGACTGCGTCACGGGCGAGGTGTATCGCAGCGCCGGCTGGAGTACGATGCTCGGCTACGACGAGGCGCCCTTCGATTCGTCGCTCGCGCACTGGATGGAGATCGCCCATCCGGAGGATCAGAAGCTCGCCTTCGAGAGCTTTCGAAGATTCATAGAAGGAAAAACCGAGCTGCACGAGGCCGAGTATCGTCTTCGCGACGCATCTGGTGCCTGGCGCTGGATCGAGTCCAGGGGAAAAATCGTCGAGCGAGCAGCGGACGGCAGACCACTCAGAGCGGCCGGCACATCGGCCGACATCACCGAGCGAAAGAACGCGGCAGCCGCGCTCGTGATGGCGAAGCAGGAGGCCGAGCGCGCGAGTCGCGCGAAGAGCGAGTTCCTCGAGAACATGAGCCACGAGCTTCGCACGCCGCTCAATTCGATCATTGGCTTTGCGAACGTGCTCAAGCGCAACCGTTCGAAGAGCCTCGAGCCGAGCGATCTCACTTATCTGGACCGCATTCGCGAGAATGGCGTGGCACTCCTTCGGCTCATCGACGACGTGCTCGACATCGCCAAGATCGAGGCCGGACGCATGGAGATCACGATCTCGACCGTGCGGCTGGACGCGTTGATTCGCGACCTGAAGGCACAGAGCGAGCGCCAGGCGCGACCCGGCGTGCAGGTCATCGCCGAGCTCCCGACACACCCGCTCTATATTCGCGCGGACGAGCTTCGGCTTCGACAGATCGTGCTCAACCAGCTCTCCAACGCGATCAAGTTCACTGAGACGGGGAGCATCACTGCCGCGGTGATCTGCAGCGAAACCGGGGAGCCACAGCGCATCGAAGTCCGCGACACCGGAATCGGGATCGCGCCGGAGCGCGCCGCGCGCATCTTCGAGTCGTTCGAGCAGGCGGACTCCGGAACTGCCCGCCTCTACGGTGGCACGGGACTCGGCCTGGCGATCTCGCGCGCGCTGTGCGAGCAGATGGGCTTCACGCTCACGATGACCAGCGAAGTGGGCGCGGGCTCGACGTTCACGATCGGACTCACCGGGCGCGCCACAGCCTGATCGCGATTCAAGTCGTGCGTGGCGCCCAATAGTGCCAGAGCAGTGCAGCCACTCCAATCCCGATGAGCGCCGCGGCCACGACATCACTGAGATAGTGCGCGTGTGCAAGCAATCGGCTCACCGCGCAGCCGACCGCCGCCGCGTACCACACCACTCGTGCACGCGGAAAGATGCGCGAAAGAATCGCCGCGGCCCCGAACGCGACGACAGCGTGGCTGCTCGGAAAGCCGAGGCCGCGGGAGCTGAAGGGATGATCGCTGAACGCGCGAAATGAATACGCGCTCCCCACATCCGGCGGGCGCATCCGGCGCACGATGATCTTGAGCAGCTCGCCCACGATTCCCGCCAGAGTGGGCGATGCGAGCAACAGCGCGCCCCGTCGCCACCATTCTCTGCTCTCGCGGTCGTGCAACGCCAGAGCGATGGCCGCGAGTAGCCAGAACGGGAGATAGCCGAAGTTGCGAAGCATCCTTCCCCAATCCGTCTCGTACACGCGCCCGAAGCGCACGTGATCCGCAACCCAGCCGTCGGCGAGAAGCGAAAGCGCGATCAGCACGATCGCGATCACCAGATTGCGTACGAGCACGCGGCTCGCGGATGACTCAGATGTTGTCGACACGCGACTCCGCAACGAGAGGAAGCTCCGATCCGATCGAAGCGACGCGATCATCACGCCCCTTCGGCCGATAACCTAAGACCGCTGCTGACATCGTGGAACTCCCGTCATTAGCTTCCCTCCATGAGTTACGATCGGGAGGACGCGCTCGACTATCACGCACGTGGACGGCCCGGCAAGATCGCCGTCATCCCCACCAAACCGCTCGACAATCAACGCGATCTCTCGCTGGCGTATTCGCCCGGTGTCGCCGAGCCGTGTCTCGAGATCCAGCGTAATTCGGAAGAGGCCTACAAGTACACCGCAAAGGGAAATCTCGTAGCCGTCGTGACGAACGGCACCGCCGTGCTCGGGCTCGGCAACATCGGCGCACTCGCCTCGAAGCCGGTGATGGAAGGAAAGGCCAATCTCTTCAAGCAGTTCGCCGATCTCGACGTGTTCGACATCGAGGTGGGCTCGGAGATTCCGGACGATCTCATCACGTTCTGCAAGCTGCTCGAGCCGACGGTGGGTGGCATCAATCTCGAGGACATCCGCGCGCCCGATTGCTTCTACATCGAGCAAACGTTGCGTGAGGCGCTCAGGATTCCGGTCTTCCACGACGATCAGCACGGCACCGCGATCATCTCCGGCGCAGCGCTGCTGAACGCACTCGAGCTGGTGACGAAGAACATCGCGGATGTGCGCGTGGTGTTCTCGGGCGCCGGCGCGGCCGCGCTGTCTACGGCCGAGCACTACGTCCGGCTGGGCGTGAAACGCGAGAACATCACGATGAGCGATCTCCATGGTGTCGTGTACGCAGGGCGAACCGTGGCGATGGACCCGTACAAGGCGCGCTTTGCGCGTGAGACGCCCATGCGCACGATCACCGAGGCGCTCGTCGGCGCAGATGTATTCGTTGGACTCTCCGCGGGAGGCGCGATCACCGGAGCGATGATCGCGGGAATGGCGGAGCGCCCGATCATCTTCGCACTCGCGAACCCAGTACCCGAGATCCTTCCGGACGAGGTGCGCGCAGTTCGCACCGATGCGATCATCGCCACGGGCCGCTCCGACTACCCCAACCAGGTCAACAACGTTCTCGGCTTCCCGTTCATCTTCCGCGGCGCGCTCGACGTGCGCGCGACGCAGATCAACGAGGAGATGAAGATGGCGGCGACACGCGCACTCGCCTCGCTCGCCAAGCAGGGCGTTCCCGATAGTGTGGCTCGTCTGTATGGTCTCTCCTCCGTGACCTTCGGCACGGAGTACATTATTCCGTTTGCCTTCGACCCGCGCGTGCTGCTCTGGGTGGCGCCGGCGGTTGCCTGGGCAGCCGTCGCCACGGGCGTCGCCACGCACTTCATCGATCTCGACGACTACCGCGTGGCGCTCGAGACGCGGCTTGGCCGCGCGCGCGGCATCATGCGCGGAATCATGAGCCGCGCAATGCAGAGTCCCAGGCGCGTCGTCTTCCCCGAGGGCGAAGACCCGAAGATCATCGAGGCCGCGCGCATTCTGCTCGACGAGCAGATCGCGATTCCGATTCTGCTCGGGAATCGCGTCGTCATCGAGAAAGTGGCCGCCGGGAGCCGAATCTCGGTCGAGGATATCGAGATCGAGGATCCGGTGGCATCCTCGCATCGCGACGAGTACGCGGAGTTCCTGTTCACTCGCCGGCAGCGCAAAGGCATGAGTCTCGCGGAAGCGCATCAGCGTCTGCTCAACGGCAATTATTTCGGAAGCGTGATGGTGGCGCTGGGTCACGCGGATGCGCTGGTCTCGGGCGTCAACATGCACTATCCCGAAACGATTCGCCCTGCGCTCCAGGTGATCGGCGCGCAGCCCGACGTGGGAATCGTGAGCGGATTGTACATGCTGGTGTTCGAGCGGCACGTCGTGTTCTGCGGCGACACCACGGTGAACATCGATCCAACCGCGGAGCAGCTGGCGCAGATCGCCGAAGGTGCGGCGCGTCTCGTGCGCACGTTCGGCATCGAGCCGCATGTCGCACTGCTCTCGTTCTCGAATTTCGGCTCCGTGCAGCATCCCGAAGCCAAAAAGGTGGCCCATGCCGTGGAGCTGCTGCGCTCGCGCAACCCTGCCCTCATGGTGGATGGCGAAATGCAAGCCGACACGGCTGTCGACGAGCGCAGACTCAAGACGATGTACCCTTTCAGCACCCTGACGGAACGTGCGAACGTGCTCATCTTTCCCAACCTGAGTGCCGGCAACATCGCCTACAAGCTGCTGAATCATCTGGGCGGAGCCACGGCGATCGGACCGATTCTCGTCGGCATGCGCCGGCCGGTGCACGTGCTCGAGGAAGGCGCGGAAGTGCAGGACATCGTGAACATGGCGGCCGTCGCCGTCATCGACGCGCAGCAGCACGAGGCCGCGGCGCGTTGATCAATCGTCTTCGCATACCACACTGAATTCACTGGACTCGCTCATCATATGACTACTCAAGCGGCGCCCACCCCTGCTTCTCCGGCTTCCGGCCGATCCGAGAATCGCAGTCTTGCCCAGCAGGGATTGCGGCCGAGCGGATGCGTGCACTGGAATCTCGTCGCACCCGAGCTGATCCAGCAGGCGGTGCGACGGGACGAGGGACTGCTCGCGGACATGGGGCCATTCGTCGCGGTCACATCGCCGCACACGGGACGGTCGCCGAACGACAAGTTCGTGGTGAAGGATCCCGACATCGAGCAGGATGTGTGGTGGGGAAAGGTGAATCAGCCCATCTCGCCCGAGCATTTCGATCTGCTGCTCGCCGACGTACGAAAGTATCTCGACGCCAGCAGCGATCTGTTCGTGCAGGACCTGTGGGCCGGTGCGGATCCGGCACACCGCCTCTCCGTGCGGTTCGTGAGCCCGAACGCGTGGCACATGCAGTTCGTGCGAAACATGTTTCTCCGCCCCACGGTGGGCGATCTGGCGAGCTTTGCGCCGAACTTCACGGTGCTGCACGCGCCGGAGATGCAGGCGGATCCCGCGCGACACGGCACGCGCAGTACCACGTTCATCGTGTTGAGCCTCTCCAAACGCGTGATCCTCATCGGAGGCACGCGCTACGCGGGCGAGCTCAAGAAATCGATCTTCACCGTGATGAACTACCTGATGCCGAAGGAGAACGTGCTCTCCATGCACTGCTCCGCGAACGTCGGCGAGCAGGGTGATACGGCGCTCTTCTTCGGACTCTCCGGCACCGGCAAGACGACGCTGTCCGCGGATCCGCATCGCTTTCTCGTCGGCGACGACGAGCACGGATGGAGCGATGACGGCATCTTCAATTTCGAGGGCGGGTGCTACGCCAAGGCCATCAACCTTTCGGCGGACGGCGAGCCCGAGATCTATCGCACCACGCAGATGTTCGGGACGATTCTCGAGAACACCGTGCTCGATCCCGTCTCGCGTCAGGTGGACTTCGCGAACATGTCCATCACGGAGAACACGCGCGCGAGCTACCCCATGCACTACATCAAGCGCCACGTCGCCGGTGGCCGCGCGGGGCATCCGCGACACGTCGTCTTCCTCACGGCGGACGCGTTCGGCGTGCTCCCGCCAATCGCGGCGCTCACGCGCGAGCAGGCGATGTACTACTTCCTCTCCGGCTACACTGCGAAGGTGGCGGGCACGGAGCGCGGCGTGAAGGAGCCACAGGCGACGTTCAGCGCGTGCTTCGGCGCCGTCTTTCTCGTATGGCACCCGTCGCGCTACGCGCAGATGCTCGGCAAGCTGCTCGAGAAGCACAATGCGCAGGTCTGGCTCGTGAACACGGGATGGACGGGCGGGCCGTACGGCGTGGGCGAGCGAATGAAGCTCGGACACACGCGCGCGATGGTGCGAGCCGCGCTCGCGGGCGAGCTCACGGGCGCTCCGACCGCCACGGACCCGATGTTCGGGCTCGCGGTGCCGAAGTCGATTCGCGATGTGCCCGCTGCGCTGCTCTCGCCTCGAAGCACGTGGGCGGATCCCGCGGCGTACGATGCCCAGGCGCGCACGCTCGCGCAGATGTTCGCGAAGAACTTCGAGCAATTCGCCAGCGGCGTGGAT
>DASXQD010000407.1:0-2247 GCA_036493195.1 Gemmatimonadaceae bacterium
TCGGATGATCACCCCCTGCCGCGTCATCTTGTCGGGCACGTACTTGGGACGTCCGGATTGCAGATCGATGCCCGTTGCCCAGTTCGTGAACACGTATGGCTGCGCGTTGATCACCTGACCGTTGGTCCGATCGATCACGTACGCAAATCCATTGCGCTCGGCGTGGAGCAGCACCTTGCGCGGCTTGCCGTCGATCTCGATGTCGGCGACGATGCTCTCGTTCACGGCGTCGTAGTCCCACATATCGTGCGGCGTCAACTGATAGGCCCACTTCGCTGCGCCGGTCTCCGGATCGCGCGCGAAGATCGTCATCGACCAGAGATTATCGCCGGGGCGGAGGTCCGGATTCCACGCGCCGGGATTCCCGGTGCCGTAGAAGATCAGATTCGTCTCGGGATCGTAGGTGACCCAGCCCCACACCGTCGCGCCGCCGATCTTCCATTGATTCGGCGGCCACGATTTCACGCCGAGATCCGTGCCGCGCATGAACGCGTAGAAGGGCTTGAAGTCCGATCCGATGAGGACGTCCTTGTCGCTGCCCGTGCTGTACGCCTTCCAGACGACGTGCCCGTCTCCGAGATCGAGCGCGGCGATCCATCCGCGCACGCCCATTTCCGCGCCGCTCACGCCCACGATCACTTTGTTCTTCACGATGAGCGGCGCCATCGTCATCGTCTCGCCCTTGTTGATGTCGGCGAGCTTGGTCCTCCAGAGCTCCTTGCCGGTTTTTGCATCGGCCGCGATCGTGTTTCCGTCGAGCATGTTCCACACGATCTTGCCATCGCCGTAGGCAGCGCCGCGATTGACGACGTCGCAGCACGCCTCTCCCTTGGATGCCGGCACGGTGGGCGGCGCGAGCGCCCATTTCGCTGGCGCGTGTGCGTCGGCCAGGTCGAGCGCATACGTAATGTTCGGCCACGGTGTCGTGACGTACATCGTGTTGCCGACGACGAGCGGCTGGCCTTCGTGTCCGTTGAGCACACCGGTCGAGAACGTCCACGAAACCTTGAGATTGGCGACGTTCGCGGTGGTGATCTGATCGAGGGGGCTGTAACGCGTCCCCGCATAGTCACGACCGGCCCTCGTCCACTCACCCGGGTTGTCGGCGCCCGGCTGCGGAAAGGTCGTGCCGGCCGCGGATACGGGCGCGTGCCCGTTCGCCACGACTTCCAGGGTCTCCTTCTTCTGCGAGCACCCGACCGCGAGAAGCACGAGCGCGGCGCCGCAGACGAGCGCAGATGATTGGCGTCGCAACGCATGTCGCCGCTCAGACCGGAAAGTCGCGCGCATTCATTCCTCGCATGGATTCGAAAGCGAATCGAGCTGACGGCCGCGGTTTTTTGCATTTCTCGTGCGAGTGATCCACATCACGCATGCGCATCTCACATTTCCCGGGTGATACGCGATGGAAAACGTCGATGAGCCCGGTGCACGCGTGCGGTGCGCGCTTCGCGCACACAGGCGCACTCTCGAGTCGCGATGTTGTCGCATTCGCATTGATTGGAACGATCATGCGGCATCACGGTATCTTTGTGCGTGCGCTGCGGCCGTACACATCTCGGCGTGTCGATCGGAGCTCGATGCGCATCTGCGCTGCGATTCCGTCTCGCTCTTCGATCTACAGAAAGTGAACACGCACTCGATCACGCACCGGCAATGACCGTCGACGAGCTTCGCACGATGTACGACTACGGATACTGGGTGAATCGTCAGCTGCATCCTGTCCTCGCCGGACTCACGGCCGAGGAGTTCACCCAGCCGCTCGCCGGTGGCCACGCCTCGATTCGCAACACGCTCGTGCACGCTATGAGTGCGGAGTGGGGATGGATGGATCGCTGTGGCGGACCGCCACGCGGGCCGGCGCTCGCGCCCGCGGACTATCCCTCGTTCGCTGCACTCACGGAGCGCTGGCGCGAGATCGAGCGCTCGATGCGCGAATTCCTGGCGACGCTCAAGGACGAGGATCTCGACCACGTCGTCGAGTTTTCACTCGGCGGCGGGCCCGCGCAGGCAATGAAAATCGGCGAGCTGATGCGGCATGGCGCGGTTCACGGTGTCCATCATCGCGGGCAGGTCGCGCTTCTCCTGCGCTCGCTCGGCCACGCGCCCGGCAACTTCGACATGCTCGCCTACTACCAGCGGCGGGCGTAGACCGCGCGGCGCGAGCGCGCCGCGGAACTATTGCCCACTCAGGGCGTTAAGTCTTTGTCAGCTTGTCTTTTACCACTCGGCTGGCGTATATTTCAA
>DASXQD010000408.1:0-2856 GCA_036493195.1 Gemmatimonadaceae bacterium
GCGGCCATGTACAGGCGCCACACGCGATACCGGAACTCTCCCACCTGCGCCACGGCGTCCTCGTGCCTGCTCTCGAGCCGCCCGACCCACTGACGACACGTCTTTGCATAGTGATCGCGCAGATTCTCGGCGTCCCGAGTCTCGAAGCCTGCCTTTTCTCCCTCCGTGATCAGCTCACCCAGTGGCAGAAGATAGAAATCGGGAAAGACGTATCGGTCGATGAACTCGCTGCGCCGCCAGAGTCGATCACCGGTCCAGCGCACCGGCTGCCTGAGCGTCGCTCGCGGCGAGGCCCCGTTGTCCACGATACAGTGATTGAGAAAGAGTCCGCCCTCACGAGTGAGGCGGTACGCCGCGTTGAAGTAGGCTGCGATCTGTGAGCGGCCCACGTGCTCCGCCATCCCGACGCTCGACACCTTGTCGTAGATCGATTCACCCGGCAGATCGCGATAGTCGAGCACCTCGACCTTGCAGCGATCCTCGAGCCCGGCCTCGGCGATGCGCCGTTGCGCAAGCGCGGCCTGCTGCGTCGCGAGCGTGACGCCGTGCGCGATCACGCCGTAGTGCTCGGCCGCGTACATCACGAGCGCACCCCATCCGCATCCGATGTCGAGCAGCCGGTCGCCCGGGACGAGGCGCAGCTTGCGACAGATGAGATCGAGCTTCGCGGTTTGCGCGGCGTCGATGTCGTTCACCCCCGCGGGGAAATAGGCGCACGAGTACACCATGCGTCGATCCAGAAAGAGCGCGAAGAAGTCGTTGCTCAGATCGTAGTGGAACCGCGTGGACTCGGCGTCCCGATTCCTGGAGTGCAGACGCCCATGCGGATGCGCGCGATTCCGTGCGGGCGCGTCGGTGACGGAGCCCGCGCCATCCGACGGCAGTGCGAGCAGGTGGCGAGTGAGCCGGGCGACCGCGCGCACGGAGCCGAGGCGCTCGGCCAGTTCATCCGCAATGATCGAGGCGGATTCGAGATCACCTTCGACGTCGATGTCTCCCCGAAGATAGGATTCGATCATCGATATTTCGGACGGCGGCAGCATCATGCGCCGCAGGGAGCCCGGATCGTTGAGCACGAGTGTGAACGACGGAGGCGAGCTCCCCTCCGGCATCACCGACTCGCCGTTCCATAGTCGCACGCCGAAGTGGCGCAGCTCCGCAGGGCCGAAGACCTCCTCGAGAATCGTATGTGTGAGAGCGACGAGCCGATCCTCAGCGGGCGCTTGGCGCGGGGCCTCGCTCAGTTCTACGACATCCATCGTGGACACGTTGTCCTCCACTTGACTGGACTCACCTCACGCTATGATTGCGTTTTCGAGCGGGGATGCTGTCGAGCCGGACGGGATGCACCGCGAAGTGCAGCCCGAATGGCGATTCGGTAGGTCGTGCACACGTCATGCCCGCTGCGGAGCGCGATCACAAATGCGATGTCGCTCCGGTGCACGGAGCACAGACTCGAGCTCGACACGTCTCGTTGATGCGCGAGATGGCGGCGGCTCAGTGCGGTCTAGGTTGCGGAGCGATCACCATCGCTGCGGGGTGTGCGCAGAGTGACGGTGAAAGTCGATCCCGCGCCGTCGAAGCTGCGCACGCGCAGGTCACCACCCATGCCGCGCGCAAACTCTCGGCTGATGGCGAGGCCGAGACCGGTTCCGGATGTGCCGGCCGGCCCGACGGCAGCCTGAAAGTATCGATCGAAAATTCGATCCTGAACGGTTCGCGACACACCGATGCCCGTGTCGCTCACGCGCAGAAACACGGCGTCGGTCGCCGAAGTCGCGCGATGCTCCGATTGCTCGCTCTGCGTACGCGGCGGCTCGCCATGGGTCGCGTCGATCTCGATGCGCCCACCATGCGGTGTGAATTTGATGGCATTCGCGAGAAGGTTGAGCACGATCTGCCGCAGCTTCTCCTCATCGGCGATCACCACCGTGCTCGGAGATACCCGGAGCTCGGCGGTGAGCGCTTTCAACTGGAGCTGTGGCTCGATCATCCTCAGCGACTCTTCGAGCAGCGGCTCGAGCGCAATCTCGGCGAAGTGATACTCGACGCCACCGCCATCGAGCTTTGCGATGTCGAGCACGTTGTTCACAATCGCGAGCAGGTGCTGCTCGTTGCGTTGTATGCGCGCCAACGCCTCGCTCTGCGCGGGCGTGACGGGCCCGTGTATGCCCAGCTGCAGCAACTGGGTGTGACCTGCGATCGCATTGAGCGGAGTACGGAGCTCGTGGCTGATCGCCGCGAGATAGTCGCTCTTCCTGCGATTCGCCGACTCTGCATCGCGGCGCGCAAGGATCGCAGCCTCGAGCATCGGCGCCTGCGCTTCTCCGGTGCGCTTCCGTTCAGTGATGTCCTGAAAAAACGTCGATCCGCCGAACGGAGTAGGCACGATCCTGTTCTCGTACCAGCGGTCGCTCGATTCGTCGTGGATCTCGACGCGAACGACCTGCTGTGATTCCATCGCGCGCACGTGAGCGTCATACGACGGCCCTCCGACTGCTTCTGGAAACTCGGTCCACGCGTTCCTGCCGATCAATTCCTTCGGCGTGCGACCCAGCAGCTCCGACGCCTTGCCGTTCACGTAGATGAATCGCCATTCCAGATCGAGCGCGACGAATCCTTCGTCGATGCCGTCGAGCGCGCCTTCGAGCTGGTGGCGCGCGCGCTCACCGCCCTCCAGCGCCGGCTGCGAATCGCCGAGCACTCGCCGAGCATACTGGTGAATCGAGGAGCGCAGTTTTTCCAGCAGTGTTCCGGCCGTGATGTGGGGAGCGGCAAGGCTTGCGCGATCGCGGGAGTATTTCTCCACAAAGTATGTGGCGCGCTCACGCACGCAACTCCATTCGTCAATGTGAG
>DASXQD010000409.1:0-7759 GCA_036493195.1 Gemmatimonadaceae bacterium
TCGTCCGCCGTAGAAAAACAGCAGATCGCCAGGCTCGAGCTTCCCCTGATCGGGGGCGATTCCGAGTGCCGCCTGCTCGTGCGCCGTGCGGGGGAGGCTCAGTCCGTGGAGCGCGAAGACATAGCGAATGAATCCCGAGCAGTCGAACGCGCGAGGCGTCGTGCCACCGAGCAGATAGCGCACGCCCAGATAGCGTCGAGCCGTCTCCACGACGGTGCTGCCGTCGACGACCCCGCTGACGCGCACGGACGGCGGGACGGGCGTCGCCTTCTGCGCGTCCAGTGCCTGCGTCCCGATGAGCGCGAGCGCCCCAACCGCAACAGTGCGGCGGATCCGAGTGAAAATCATCCATGAAGAGGACGATTCAGTGTGCTATCGGTCAGCGGCCGCGCGGATGGCGGCTCCCGTATTTCTGGTCTTGAGGGCGGAACTCCATATGTCGCCTAGCTTTACGATTCTCTGAGGAACCGTCTCGATCGTGAGCTCCCGCGGGTCCAGCCGCGCATTCAGCTCCTTCCACTGGAGGGGAGTCGAGACCATGGCGCCGGGCTTGGCACGCACGCAATACGCGGCGGCGACGCTCTTCCCCTTCACGTTCTGCAGAAAATCCACGTAAACGGCCGCCGGCGGCCGCGCCTTCACCGATCGCTCGACCGTCGCATCGCGCTTGTGCGCTTCGGCAACGCGCGTGGCAATGAGCTGCGCGAGCAACAGCCCCGCTTCATACGGGGTGCGGAGCGGAAGTGGAATCACGATGTGCAGTCCACGCGAGCCCGATGTCTTGAGCGCCGCTCGGAGACCGCGCTCGTCGAGCTCCTCTTTCACCCAGCGCGCGACCTCGACCACACGGTCGAACGTCGCGCGCGGTCCGGGATCGAGATCGAGAATCGTGTAGTCCATGGAGTCGAGCGAGTCGATGCGCGATTCCCACGGATCCACGGAGACGCATCCGATCTGCACCGTGTAGAGCAGCGTCGCGAGATCGCCACCGACGATGCGTTCGGCGCTCACTCCATCATCGTTCACGACGGTGCCGATACGGATCGCCGGCGGCGCGTGCTCCGGAGGCTTTTGCTGAAAGAAGACTTCGCCCTGTATTCCCTCCGGAGTGCGCTTGAGCACGAGCGGGCGATCCATCATGACCGGGAGAATCTGCGGCGCGACGCGCGCGTAGTAGCGCATCAGGTCGCCCTTCGTGAAGCCGTCGTCCGGAAAGTAGACTTTGCCGAGGCTGGAGACGTGGAGTGACAGACCGCGCTTGATCTGGAGATCGCCGTCTCCGCGATCGTGCTCGATGGCGGCGAGCTGCTGCTCCACCGATCCTGCGCGCGCACCTTTGCGCGCACCTGCGCGCGAGCGCGACCCCGAGGGCGCGGCTTTCTTCGTGCCCGCGGCGATGCTCTTCCGTGCTGTCGGGCGCACGACTTTTTTCGAGATCGGCCTGCGAGCTGCGGGTTTCGTGCGCGGCTGAAAGGACGAGGCAGCGACCGACTTCCGCTTCGTTTTCGATTTCGTCTGTACGCTCGTGGGCTCGCGCTTCACACTGCGCGGATCCTTGTCATCGCGCGTTCCGACGTAGATGGGCTGGCGCAATTTTCCATCGGTCGTCCACTCGTTGAACTTCACCTCGACCACGATCTTCGGCGTCACCCAGTGCACGGGCTCACGGGGCCGCGGCGTCTCCTCGAACGGCGAGCTCTTTCGCTCGAGAGGCGCGAGCAGCTCGTGCATCTCCGCCAGCCCTGCGTTGTCGAAGCCTCCGCCCATGTTGCCCGCGTAAATGAAGTGCCCGCGATCGTAGTAGCCGAGGAGGAGGGCGCCGATGTGCTGGCGGGTGTTGCGTGGCTCGGTCCATCCCCCAACGACGAACTCCTGGCGAAACTCGAGCTTGAGCTTGAGCCAATCGCGCGAGCGCGTTCCCGGCTGATACTGCGCATCGACACGCTTTGCGATGACGCCTTCCCAGCCGTCGGCGCGCGCACGGGCGAGCATCGCGCGTCCTGCATCGATCTCCGAATCGGTGAGTCGCAGCTCCGCAGACGTGTTCCTGGCGAGCCGCTTCTCGAGTCGCGCGCGACGGGTAGTCCATGGCTCGCGCACGAGCACATCGTTTCCGTCCACCAGAAGATCGAATGCCATGAGCGCGACCGGCGCGCTGTTCTCGAAACCGGCTATCGCGCTCGCGTTCTTGACGTGCATGCGCTGCTGGAGCTCTTGAAAGCGCGCGGGCGTGTCGTGCTCGAGCGCCACGACCTCTCCATCGAGCACCAGTGCGCGACGGCCGCGTGCAGCGATCTTGCGCACCGCCTCGGCGATTCCCGGGAACTGGGCGGTCTTGTCCTTCCCGTTGCGCGTGACGAGGTGCGCGGCTTGTGGGGTGGCGTACACGAGCACGCGGATGCCGTCGTACTTGGGCTCGAACGTCCAGTCGCTGCCCGAGGGGATGTCGTCGCCGATCGATGCGAGCATCGGATCGAGAGCGCCGGAGCGAAGCGCCTTGGTGGAAGCCGTCCGCGCGGCTGCGGAAGGCGACGCGGATGTGCGGCCTGATGGTGCCGTGCGAGAGGCCTTCTGTTTTCCCACTTTCTGTTTTTTCGCAGGCGGCGGAGCTTTGGGCTCGCGATTGGAGTGCCACACGCGCTTTCGCTTGTTCTCCGCGATCTCCTCCATCGTGCGACCCGTCGTGACGGACGTCATCTCGCTCGCGACGATGTCGGTGCCGGGCCGGGCGTACTCATCGCGATGCTTGATGAGGAGCCACTGCGGCTTTTCCTCCGAGCCGCGCCGCGTGCGCACGAGCACCCACGAGCCGTGCATCCGCGTGCCGTTGAGGATGATCTTGAGATCGCCCTTCGCGTAGCCGCGCCGCAGCTCGGGAAGCGGATCGTCTTCGTTCACGGCGGAGGTGTAGGTGCCGCGATCCCAGAGCATGACTGTTCCGCCGCCATACTCGCCTTGAGGGATGGTTCCTTCGAAGGTGTTGTAGTCGATGGGATGATCCTCGACCTGCATCGCGAGCCGTTTGACGGATGGATCGTAGCTCGGACCCTTGGGAACGGCCCAGCTCTTCATGACGCCATCGAGCTCGAGGCGGAAGTCGAAGTGCAGATGACTCGCGGCGTGCTTCTGGATGACGAACACGAGCTTCTTCGGACGCTTCGCGCGCTCCTCGTTACCCGACGGCTCGGCGGTTTTCGAGAAGTCGCGCTTCTGGCGGTACTCGGCGAGCTGCTTCCGAACCGCTGGTTTCGCGCGCGGGGCCATCGTGCGAGGCCGTTACGCGGATCTCCGCCGGGTGCGCTTGGCGGATTTGGTCCGGGTGCGCGACGGCTTGCGCTCGCTCGCGGCGGCGGTGGGCGTGGTCGCGCGCACGGAGCCTCGCTTCTTGCCCTGGTCGAGACTCTCGCGCAGGCGCGTCATGAGATCGATGACCTGCGTATCGCGCTCGGCTTCGGGCTCCGGCTTCAGATTGATCTTCTTCCCCTTCAGCTTCGCGTGAATCACTCGCATGAGATTCGCTCGATACTCGTCCGTGTACTTCGTGGGATCGAACGACTCGGCGAGGCTGCTGACGAGCTGCTCGGCCATCTGCAGCTCCTGCGGGCGCACGAGGCTGGAGTCGGGAAGGTGAAGCGTGTCGGTGTCGATGAGCTCATTCGCGAAGCGCATGATCTCGAGCACGAGTGCGTTTTCGACGACCTTGATGCCGGCGAGGTGTTGTTTCTGACGAATGATGATCTTGCCGATTCCGACCGAACCGGTCTTGCGGATGGCTTCGCGCAGAAGCGCGTATGCCTTTTCGCCGCCCTTGGAGGGGACGAGAAAGTACGGCGTCTCGAAGTAGCGCGGGTCGATTTCGTCTTCTTTCACGAAGTCGACGATCTCGAGGGTTTTCGATGATTCCACGGCGGCGGTCTTGAAGTCTTCGTCGGTGATGACGACGAACTTTCCTTTTTCGTACTCGTAGCCTTTGACGATCTCGTTATAGGGGACCGTCTCACCGGAGGAGGATGAGACGCGCTCGTATTTGATCGGTGCGAGGTCGTCCTCGTGGAGCTGGCGAAACGCGATGTGATCTTCCTGAACGGCGGTGCGCATTTCGACGGGGATGCTGACAAGCCCGAACGAGAGTGAGCCCTTCCAGATCGAAGCCATACGTGAACTCCTGTGGTCGAGCTATGTGCACTGCCGGACGCGGGGGTAAGGGGCAAGTCCGGTGCCGACCAAGGAAGCGATCGGGGCTCTGATTGTAGGCAAAAAAGAGAGTCCCAGCAATGCTGGGACTCTCTTTGTGGCGCTGCGGATCTTCAGACCTTTCGATCAGACTTTCTGAACGTCAGCGGCCTGCGGACCCTTTTGTCCCTGAACGATTTCGAACTCGACCTGATCGCCTTCGGCGAGCGACTTGAAGCCGTTGCCGGTAATGGCGCTGAAGTGGACGAAAACATCGGGGCCGCCCTCACGGGAGATGAAACCGAAGCCTTTCGCGTCGTTGAACCACTTCACGGTGCCGGTAATGCGTGCCATGGTACCTTACCCTCTCCCCTGTGGGGCTGAAACTGTTTTACTAATCGCTCGTGACTTTTCGCGGAGAAACATTTGCCGCTGAAGACCGGACGATCTGGATTGTACCGAAATCTAAACAGATGATTTCGATAGTAACTAGATCATATCTCATAATTTGGGCCAAGCTCGCAGGTTGCTGAGTAGAACCGCTGCTAATTTCAGTTGTACGAAGCGGTTAGCGAGCTCAGGCGGCTCCCGCAATATAGCGGGCGATTCGGCCGCAACTGGAACAGCGGAGCGTGACGTGGGAGCGGGGGATGGGCGGCACCTGATCCGGATCGCGAACTATTCGCCCGGAGCACGACGGGCAACTCAGTGGAGCGCCGGTGCGATCATTCGCGATGAGCTGCAACGCTTGCGCAGGATTGTACGTGGCCGGACGTGGCTTTCGCATGAACCCCTCCAAAGTCTCAACAAGTCTCCCCGCTTTCCGGAGACGATCCAAGGCCCTTTCCCGTTCGGCCGAGAAGGGCCACTACGGAAAAGTACGTTGGAAAGGCGCAGACCGTTGGGCCTTGCCCTTTCTCGTGCGATTTCCCTGGCGATTCTGCTGACGGCCTGCGGTCCCCGCACCCACTTTCCGCAACTGCCACCGGCTCTCCCCGATACGCTTTCGCCGGACGATTCCGCGGCGGCTCTCGCGAGGGACCTGGCTCCGGTGTTGTACCTTCAGAAGGACGAATCGTTCCCCCTCGAGAGGACAGTCGCCGTTCTGCACCCCACGAGGCGCGTAATAGCCTACTACCTCACCTACGAGCATGACATCGCCGCCCGATGGTCGCCCTTCGCGCAGGGTCCGGATGAGGAGGAGCTCTGGGTGGGCTACGATGCCACGCATGCCCCAACCGATCTCTGGACTTATTGGCACGGCGACATTCTGCACGCCAACTGGCGAGGCAAGGGAGAGCTCGGCGTCGATGTGCAGTGGGGGAAACATGGTTCGCTGCCGCACCGCACGCCGCCCTCGGCGCTCCCGCGCGACAAGTCGCTCGAGATCTTCTACGCGATGACGTATGTGTTCCCCGATCTGTGGTTCGGCCGCTTCTCGAGTCGCGGGCCGCTCTGTTTCTGCCACAGCTTCGCACGCTATCTCGAGTTCACGCGTCCCATTCTGCTCGGGGAGCGGCTCACCGCGATCGGGCGCACCACCGATCCCGACTCGCTCCTCACCGATGTCTTCGGCCCGCAATACGCACACAAGCCGTTCTGGCCGTGGGAACGCAGGCGATATCGGAACCTGTTCCAGGATGTGAGTGGAAGTCGCGCGCTCCTGGCACACGAGTGATCGCGAGATGACCGCGACGGGAGGAATCACGCGGCGCCGATGGGCGATGCTCGTTTTTCTCCTCGCTGCCGCGGCGTGCGGACGTGCGACGCCTCATCCCGCTCCTGCACCCGCTCCACATGCGAGCTCGCGCACGGTGATCGTGCTCGGCTTCGATGGATTTGCGCGACGCTATCTCGACTCCGATTCCGCGCCCGCGCTTCATGCGCTCGCCCGCAGCGGCGTCTCGACCACGCGCGGAATGATCCCGAGCTTCCCAACCGTCACCTTCTCGAATTTCTACGCGCTCGCGACGGGACTCTATCCCGATCATTCCGGAATCGTCAACAACCGATTCTACGATCCGGCGTATGACAGCGAGTTCGTGTACAAGGATCCGGTTGCGCGCGAGGCGCACTGGTGGGGCGGTGAACCCATCTGGTTGACCGCCGAGAAGCAGGGCGCGCGATCGGCGACGATGTTCTGGGTCGGCTCGGACGCGGCGATCGGTGGAACGCATCCGTCGCACTGGCACTCGTACGATCGCACGATCGCGTTCAGCGCGCGTGTGGATACGCTCCTCGCGTGGCTCGATCTACCCGTCGCCGAGCGACCGCGCCTGTTGATGGGCTACTTCGAGGAGCCCGACATGCAGGGACACAGACACGGACCGGATGGAGCCGAGACTCGACAAGCGGTGCTTCGTGTGGACAGCGCGCTCGCCCGGCTGGTGAGCGGGCTCGAATCGCGGAAGACATACGACAGCATCGACATCATCGTGGTTGCGGATCACGGAATGTCGGCAATCTCGCCCGAGCGGGTGATCTATCTGGACGATGTGGTCGATTCGGCGAGTGTGAACGTCGTGAACATTACGCCCAACCTCATGATCGGCGCGAAAGATGGCGAAGACGATGCGCTGCTCGCGCGATTGAAGAAGCTGCCACATCTCACGGTGTGGAAGAAAACGGATGTGCCGGCGAGATTGCACTATGGGACGAGCCCGCGCATCACGCCGATCGTCGGCTTCGCGGACGACGGCTGGATGATCGGGTGGCGGCACGCGAAGCCATACGGCGCGGGCGGCGAGCACGGCTACGACAACGCGGTACCGAACATGCGCGCGCTGTTCCTCGCGCGCGGGCCGGATTTTCGCCCGGGGTCGACGATCGCGGAATTTCCGAACATCGATATCTACGATCTGCTCGCGCATCTGATCGGCGTCGATCCCGTGCCGAACGATGGGACGGTCGCGCCGTTTCTGCCTGTGCTGCGCTAGCCGTTACGCGACGTAAATGATCTCGCCCTCGGCGTCGATGCCCATCTCGTGCACCGCGCCGCACACGCCGCAGGTCTTCGATGCGATCCACGCGACGTCGACGCCCTCGCGCTCTTCCTTGGACGCAGGCTTCACCGCCAGCTTCTTGTAGCTGTACTCGCCGCAGTTCTCGCAGGCATGACCGCGCGCGATCCGCTCGGCGCGCTCACGAGTGATTCTCGCCACAGCTATTTCCCTTCCTCGGGCGAGCCAGGTGGAGCAGCGGGAGGCGACGGCGGCGTGTACGTGAAGGTCGGTGCGGGGATCTGCGGACGCGGTGGCGTGTACGCAGGCGCGGGCTGACGAGGGACGTTCGGATTGGGAACATCGCTCGATGAGCGGACGAGCAGCTCCTTGATGCCGCCAAGTGCGCCCATGACGCCCGCGGCTTCGGCCGGGAGAAAGATCGTCGAGCCTTTGCCTTGCGTGAGCTGCGGGAGTGCTTCGAGATACTTCATGCCGAGCAGGTACATCGCGGCCTGGCCCTCGGGAAGCGATGAGGCGATACGCGCGATCGCCTGCGCCTCCGCTTCCGCCATCGCGAGGCGCGCGGTGGCGAGACCCTTGGCGCGGAGCACGGCGGCTTCCGATTCACCCTGCGCGCGACTCAC
>DASXQD010000410.1:0-14584 GCA_036493195.1 Gemmatimonadaceae bacterium
CATCCACTGGAAGTGATACTCGGTGATCATGAGGCGCATGTCGGAATCGGCCGAGGTCGTGAGCTGCGCGAGTCCGAGCGCGGGTGCGCTGCTCACGGCGAGCGAGTCTCCCCCGCTCTCCTTGAGCATGAGTGCCGTGACATACGCGGGATCGATCGCGAGTCGCGCATCGTGTGACCATTGTTCGAGCAGCGGCACGATCCGCCGTCGCACGAAGCGGTATTGATCCTCGCGCAAGCGCGGACTTCCGTTCGCATTTCGAAATGCGGAGGCGGGCAGCTCCGCCACGACGGCACTCGTGCCAGGCTCGAGACTGACCGATGGCTCTCGCGCGCCCTCCTGCGCCGACGCACGGGGTGCGTGCGAGCACGCCAGCGCGAGGAACAGCGAGAGCAGGCGAATGCGTTGCATCGAATGCATCATCGAGCGAAGTATGCAAGCGGAAATACAAAACGGGGGTCCGAGCTTCGGACCCCCGCTTCGCATTCCACGCGTGAGCCGCGTGAGACCGGTACAGCTCTTAGTACATGCCGCCCATGCCGCCGCCGCCGGGGCCGCCGGCCGGAGCGCCCGACTTCTCTTCCTTCTTCTCGACGATGATCGCTTCCGTCGTGAGAAGCAGGCCGGCAATCGACGCCGCGTTCTGCAACGCGGTGCGGGTCACCTTGGTCGGATCAATGACGCCCGATGCCACCAGATCCTCGTAGCTGTCGGTGAGCGCATTGTAGCCGTACTTGTCGTCCTTCGAGTTGCGAACCTTCTCGAGCACGATCGAGCCTTCGCCGCCCGCATTCTGCACGATCATGCGGAGGGGCTCCTCGATCGCCTTGCGAATGATGTCGACGCCGATCTGCTCTTCGGTGTCCTCGAGCTTGAGCGCCTTGAGCGCCTTCTGCGCGCGAATCAACGCGACCCCACCGCCGGGGACGATGCCTTCCTCGACCGCGGCGCGCGTGGCGTGCAGCGCATCCTCGACGCGAGCCTTCTTCTCCTTCATCTCGGCCTCGGTCGCGGCGCCGACGTTGATCACCGCCACACCACCGGAGATCTTCGCGAGACGCTCCTGGAGCTTCTCCTTGTCGTAGTCCGACGTCGCCTTGTCGATGGCGGCGCGGATCTCGGCGATACGGCCCTTGATCTTGTCCTCTTCACCAGCGCCATCGATGAGCGTGGTGTTGTCCTTGTCGACGACGATGCGCTTTGCCTTTCCGAGGTCGGTGACCGAGGCATTCTCGAGCTTGAAGCCGACTTCGTCCGAGATGACCTGGCCGCCGGTGATGACCGCGATGTCCTGCAGCATCGCCTTGCGGCGATCGCCAAAGCCCGGCGCCTTCACGGCCGACACGCGGAGCGTGCCACGGAGCTTGTTGACAACCAGCGTCGCCAACGCCTCACCCTCGACATCCTCCGCGATGATCAGGAGGGGCTTGCCCATCTGCGCGACCTTCTCGAGCACCGGGAGAAGGTCCTTCATCGACGCGATCTTCTTGTCGTGAATCAGGATCAGGCCGTCCTCGAGCACCGACTCCATCTTCTCCGGATCGGTGACGAAGTACGGGGAGAGGTAGCCGCGATCGAACTGCATGCCGTCGACCGTCTCCAGCGTGGTCTCCAGGCCGCGCGCCTCCTCGACCGTGATCACCCCGTCCTTGCCGACCTTCTCCATCGCCTCGGCGATCAGATCACCGATCTCCTTGTCGTTGTTCGCGGAGATGGAACCGACCTGCGCGATCTCCTTCTTGCCGGCGGTCGGCACGCTGATGCGCTTGAGCTCCTCGACGATGGTCGCAACGGCGCGATCGATCCCGCGCTTGAGCGCCATCGGATTGGAGCCGGCAGTGACGTTCTTGAGGCCTTCGCGGAAAATCGCCTGCGCGAGCACGGTAGCGGTGGTGGTGCCGTCGCCGGCAATGTCGGAGGTCTTGGTCGCGACTTCCTTCACCATCTGCGCGCCCATGTTCTCGAGCGGATCCGATAGCTCGATCTCCTTTGCAACCGTGACGCCGTCCTTCGTGACCGTCGGCGCGCCGAACTTCTTGTCGATGACGACGTTCCGTCCCTTGGGGCCGAGCGTGACCTTCACGGCCTCGGCGAGCTGGTCGACGCCGCGCTTCAGAGCCGCGCGCGCATCGGTGTTGAAATGCAATTCCTTGCTAGCCATAGGATTTTCTATTGAATGAGGTTTTGAATAGCGAATCAGATGCGGCAGACACGAGCCCGCGCAACGCAGTTAGATGATCGCCAGAACGTCGGACTCGCGCAGAATGAGATACTGGTCGCCCTCGATGGTGACCTCGGTGCCACTGTACTTGCCGTAGAGCACCTTGTCGCCAACCTTCACTTCCATCGGAACACGCTTGTCCTTCTCGAAGCGGCCGGGGCCAACGGCGACGATCTCGCCCTGCTGCGGCTTTTCCTTCGCGGTATCCGGGATGTAGAGACCACCACGCATCGATTCCGTCTCTTCCAACGCCTTCACCACGACACGGTCGGCGAGCGGACTGACCTTCAGCGCTGCCGCGCTCTTAGTAGCCATGAGTCGCAATTCTCCTTCATTGTGAGTTCAACCTTGCTGCGGAACGAAACACTGCTGGCACTCGCCATGGGAGAGTGCTAACACGCCTAAGTTAGACGCGCTCCCCCGGCGAGTCAACCCGGGAGAGGGCAGGATACGTTCCAGGCTAAGTTGGCCAAAATGAACGTGTTACGGCGCCGATGGGCGCCGATTTGACAACTGGGGTGGAGGGCTGCTGCGAGTTTGGCAGACGTGAGGCTGGAGGGCGAGACCGGGCGAGTAGGGCAAAACAATCTGGATGATACGAAAAAAAGGGACACTGACGGACACAAACGGGAAAGAGTTGGCAATCATGTGGTGGCGAGGAGCACGGCCACGTCCGTGGCAGCCCAGGCCAGGAGAGCCGCGTACATGCCGCGCTTGTGCGCGCCCGGCAGCATGCGCGGGGCGCGGGCGAGCCACGGCACGAGCACCACGAGCCACGCTGCTGCTGCTGCGACCAGAGCGATCAGTGCGCGCGCGTGGCCGGCGCGATGCGGGGAGAGGCGCGCAGCGATCGCGAAGCACGCGAAGGCGATCATCATCGCGACGATCGAAAGCGCGAGGCTCGCGCGCACGCCGAGTGCGAGTGCGAGGGTGCGATCACCGCGCGCGCGGTCTTCGTCGAGCTGATAGAGCTGCGTGAGCGGATAGAGCGCGGCGAAGAGCGGCGCGAATCCGCCGAGCGCCCACGCTCCTGCATGCGTGAGGGGCATTCGTGTGAGCGTCCAGCCGGCGTACGGTGTCAGCGTGCCGAAGCCGATCATATTGATCACCCAGTCTGCGCCCGCAACCGCCTTGAGACGAAACGGCGGCACGCTATAGAGCAGCGACAGCGCGAAGCAGATCGCGTACGCGAGCGCGAAGCCGAGAGGCAGCGCGAGCGCGATCAGCTGACCCGAGAGCATGAGCCCGAATCCCCAGCGCGCGAGATGACGCGGCACCGGTGGAGGATGATCGAGATACCCGATGTCCCCCTCGTCCCGATCGAACGCACTGTTGAGGGCGAGCGTGCCGCCATTGAGAAGCAGCACCCACACGAGCAGTCCCGGGATGAGCGCCGCAAGCTCCGCGAACGTGATACCGCTACTGATGCCGCGAGCGAGGAAGTAGCCGAGCGAGGTGTGCGCGATCATGATCGGCCACTCGCGGGGACGCATGTGCAGCAGGTAGTCGAATCCGCTGCCCGGGATCAGCCGATAGCCGATTCGCCGAAATCCGCGCTGCTCCACCGCGTGTCGCGCGGCGCCGCTCACGCCGCCGCGACCTGCTCGAGAAATGCGAAGGCGATCTGCAGCCCGTAAAGCGTGAGATGCGGCTCGATGAGATCGATCTCTTCGCAGAGCGACGTGACGAGCGGTGCGAGTCCGCCAGTCGCCACGACTTTGGGAACGCGCGCCGTGGGCCACTCCGCCTTGATGCGTCGCACGAGGCCATCGATCGCATCCGCGGCGCCGAACAACACGCCGGCGCGAATGCACTCTTCCGTGCGCGTGCCGATCGCGCGCGCGGGGGGCACGAGCTCCGTCGCGGGCAGCTTGGACGTGCGGCGAATGAGCGTGTCCGCCGACGTGCGCAGCCCGGGCGCAATGATGCCGCCGAGAAAAACGCCATCGGCGGTGATGCAGTCGTAGGTGGTGGCGGTGCCGAGATCGACGACGACCGTGTCCTCCTTGTAGAGGCGACTCGCGGCGAGCGTGTTGAGAATGCGATCGGCGCCGACGGTGAGCGGCTCGTCTACCTCGAGCGTGATGGGCAGCCCTGCGCGCGCATCGATCACGCGCGCCGAGACGCCGACCCAGCGATCGAGCGCCTCGACGAGCGGCGCAGTGACGGAGGGAACGACCGATCCGATCGCGGCGCCCGTGACGTCGGAGCGGTCGAGCGAGCCCGCGCGCAGCAGCTCGTGCAGGAGAAGTCCGAGCTCGTCGGGCGTGCGCTCGACTGCGGTCGTGAGGCGCCAGTGCGCGCGGAGCTCGTCTCCGTCGAACACGCCGACGGTCGTCTCGGTGTTGCCGATATCGAAGACTAGAATCACGGATCCTCCTCGAGAATCAGAGAGCCGGTGCGCGCGGCGACATCGCCCGCGCTCGTGTGCACGATCAGCGCACCTCGAGCATCGATGCCGCGCACTACGCCCGGTGCGGGCGACGTACAGCGGCGACCGTGCGCCCAATCGCGACGCGCGTACTCACGCAGCTCGGATGCGGCGAGCGCTCCCCGTGAGGCGGCGGCGTCGCGCACGGCAGGAACCAGCACAGCCAGCACGCCGATGCGATCGACATTCTCGCGCAATGCGCGTGCACGCGGCATTGCGCGCGGGATGCGGGTATTGATGCCGATACCGATCGCTACCCAATCCACACGTTCTTCACGCCAACGGCTCTCGATGAGAATGCCGCCGAGCTTTCCATCATCGAGCATGAGATCGTTCGGCCACTTGACGCGTATCTCGTCATCGGCGAAGGCCTCCAGCGCTCGCACGGCCGCGAGCCCCACGCGCAGCGACAGCACGTCGAGCGCGGCCGCGTCCGTCGGGCGTGCGATGAGCGTCGACCAGATGCCCGCGCGCGCCTCCGACGCCCAGGCCCGGCCGCTGCGTCCTCGTCCCGCAGTCTGCCGTTCGGCGAGTATCAGCGTACCCTCGGGCGCACCGTCGCGCGCGAGCGGGTGCGCGACGTCGAGCGTGGACGTCACCTCGTCGAACAGCACGACGCGCGGAACGCCGCAGCGCGCCGCGATCGTGACCTCATCGGCGCCGGCGTACTTGCTCGCCGCGAGCATCTCAGCCACGCGAGCGCACGAAGAAGAGGACCAGCACGGCGGCGCCGAGCACGATGCGGTACGCGGCAAAGATGCCGTAGCTGTGCGAGCGCACGTAGCGCATCACGATCGCGATCGCAAGCCATCCACTCGCTGCGGAGGCGAGGACGCCTACCAGCAGCGGCAGCGATGCACCGCCCGAGCGCAAAAGGTGCGGCACCTTGAACACCGCCGCGGCGGCGATGATCGGCATGCTCATGAGAAAGCTGAAGGTCGCCGCACTCGCGCGATCGAGCGCGAGGGCGCGCCCGGCCGTGATCGTGGCGCCCGAGCGCGAGACGCCCGGCAGCAACGCGGCCGCCTGCGCGATGCCGATCACGAGCGCATCCGACCAGTGGATGGATTCGAGCGGGCGCGTGTCGGGACGCTCGCGATCCACGATCCAGAGCAGAAAGCCCATCGCCGCGAGCGCAATCGCGATGAGCTCCGGCGAGCGAAAGGTCGACTCGGCGTAGTCGTTCAGGAAGACGCCCGCAATTCCTCCGGGAATCGTTGCGACGATCAGATAGAGCACGCGTCGTTGCTCCACCGTTTGCACACGCTGCGTTTGCACGATTTCGAGCGCGGCGACGATGAGCTTTGTCCATTCGTCGCGGAAGTACACGAGCACGGCGAGGAGTGTGCCCACGTGCAGCGCCACGTCTACCGACAGCCCGGGTTCCGGCCAGCCGAATGCCCATGGCGCCAGCGTGAGATGCGCGGAACTCGAGATCGGAAGAAATTCGGCCAATCCCTGCAGGATGCCGAGCACGAGCGCCTGGAAGACGGTCATTACGCGAAAGTGTGAGTGGAGGAAACGTTCATGCGCGCGCGACGAGCAGCGCGGCCATCGCGCACACCATCGCAAGCTTGAAAAACGCCGGGCTGCCGGGCCGGCCGCGCAAAGTGCGCCCTGTCGCGAGCGCCAACGCGATCATTGCCGGGACGAGCGCGGTGAACAGCCCCAGCGGCGACTCGACCAACGGCGCCAATCCGAATGCCAGCGCGACAGCCGACGCGCCGAGTGCCACCACGATCGCACCGCGCGTGAGCGGAGCGCCGAGCACCACAGGAAGCGTGCGGCGCGCTGGGCGGTCGGCCTCGCGGTCGTCGAGGTCCTTCGCGAGCTCACGCGCGAGATGAAGCGGGATCGCGATCAGCACGAGCGGAAGCCCGCGCGAGAAGTGCCCGGCCGCATAGCTCCCGTACAAGAACGGCAGCGAAGCGAGCACGGACACGAGGAGGTTGCCGGCGAATCCCGCGCGTTTGATCCACGGGCTGTAGAGCCGCATGAGGAGCAGGACGCCCACGCTGCACAGGCCGAGGAGGACACTCACGTCGGAAGCGGCGAGCACCGCCCCGGCAGCCGCGAGCATCGCGATGCGATCGGCGGACTGTGACGAGAGTGCTCCGGTGACGAGCGGCCGATCCGGATGCGCAATCCGATCGATCTCCACGTCCGCGAGATCGTTCCATCCGTTCGCGGCTGCGGTGAGCCCGATCGCGGCGAGCGCGGCGAGCGCCACGAGCACGGAATCTCCCCACCCTGCCCACCACGCGCCGACGATCACGCCAGCGGCGGCGGTGAGCGCGTTCGCCCACCGCACGAGCCGCAGCGCGGCGCTAATCGCGCGCCGCGAGGGTGCGCGCATAGAAGCTTTCGTATTCCGCGACGATGTTGTCGATCGCGAAGCGCGCATGCGCATCCGCCGACGCGGCGTCGCTCATCGCGCGCCACGTGTCCTGATTGCGCAGGATCGCGAGACCAGCCTCGACCATTTCCTCCGTCGCGCTCACCGCACGGAGCGCGCCCGTGACGCCATCGCGAATGACCTCGGGCAACCCGCCGACATCCGTCGCGACCACCGGCACGCCGCACGCCAACGCCTCGAGCGCGCTCAGCCCGAACGACTCGTTCAGACTCGGAAGCAAGAAGAGCTCGGCGCTCGCCAGCAGCGGTGCCACCGAATCCAGCTTCCCGAGGAAGAACACGGAACGCTCGACGCCCAACAGCCGCGCCTCTTCCTCGGCTTCCGTGCGATCGGGACCGTCGCCCACCATGAAGAGAACGCTCGGAATTTCGCGATCGATGCCGGCGAAGATGCGCACGACATCGCGTACACGCTTGATCGGTCGAAAATTCGAGACGTGAAGGATGATGCGCTTCCCTTCCCCCGTCTGCTGCCGCAGCACCTGCTTGTAGCGCGAGCGCGTGTAGACCGCCGGATCGATGAAGTTGTGGATCACCTCCACCTTGCACTGATTGCAGCCGAAGGTGGAGATCGTCTCGCGCCGCAGGTACTCGGAAACGGCGGTGAGGCCGTTGGAGCGCTCGATCGAGAATTTCGTGATCGTGCGAAAGGACGGGTCCTGGCCGATCAGTGTGATGTCCGTGCCGTGCAGCGTCGTGATGATCTGCACGGAGCTGCCCGAGTCCTCGAGCATCTCGCGTGCGATCCACGCGCTCGTGGCGTGGGGAATCGCATAGTGCGCGTGCACCAGCTCGAGCTCGTGGTCGCGCACGACCTCGTGGAGTCGCACCGCGAGCGCGAGGTCATACGGCGGGTACTCGAAGAGCGGATAGCGAACGACGTCGACTTCGTGATAGAAGATTCCCGGTGTGAAACCGCGAAGCCGGAACGGCTGCTGATACGTGATGAAGTGGACTTCGTGCCCGCGTGCCGCAAGCGCGATGCCGAGCTCAGTGGCGACGGCGCCCGAGCCTCCGTACGTCGGATAGCAGGTGATCCCGATTCTCACTCCAGCACTCCTCCGTCGTTGTTGGAGCTCCACCAGACCGCCGCGCGCTCGAGCGCATCCGGCACGCCAGGATCAATCGACGTAACGCGCGAGGCGGGCAACTGGTGCCGAAACCACGTGCGCTGGCGCTTGGCGTACTGGCGGGTCTCGATGCGCACGCGGGCAAGCGCGTCCGCGCGCGAACATTCCTTCATGATGCTCGCTCGCAGCCAGCGATACCCCGTGCCGTTCCAGGCGGGTGCGTTCGCAGGAACGGTGCGCGCCAGTGTTTCGACTTCGTGCTCCCAGCCCATGTCGAGCATCGTGGTCAGCCGTTGATCGAGACGTGCCGAGAGCTCTGTGAGCGGATCCACCACAAGATACCGCGCTGGGAGTCCGGCCGCGCGGGGCGTGCGCGCATGCCACGCCGAAATGGGCGCGCCCGAGATGAGCGCGACGGAGATGGCGCGCAGCAGCTGGGTGCGTCCGAGATGCGCACGTGCCGGATCGAGATGCTCGCACCAGCGCCGCAACTCGGGAACGGAGATCGTAGCAAGGAACGCATCCAGCGCATCGCGACGTGCCGGGTCGAGCGGCGGCTCGTCGAACAAGGGCTCCGTGAGGGCGCGCAGATACAGCCCCGCGCCTCCCACGACCAGCGGAATGCGCCCCGCCGCGCGCGCCTCCTCGATCCAGACCCGCGCGGAGCTCGCCCAGCGCGCAGCCGAGTAGCGCTCCGTTGCGTCGACGACATCGATGCCGCGATGCGGTACCTCGCGCTGCTCGGCCACCGTCGGCTTCGCAGTACCGATGTCGAAGCCGCGATAGACTTGGCGCGAATCCGCGCTGATGATCGTGACGCCTACGGTTTGCGCGAGCGCGAGTGCGAGCGCCGACTTTCCGGCGCCCGTGGGTCCGCAGATGATGCGCAGTGCTTCAGCGTCGGCCAAATCGACGCTCGATCTCATCCCACGGGAGCTGCACGATCGTGCTGCGGCCGTGCACGTCGTGCGCCGGCAGCGTCGTGGCCGCAAGCGCAATGAACAGGGCACGCATCTCGCCAGGCGAGAGCGCATCGCCAGCCTTGATCGCCGCCTTGCACGCGAGCGTTGCCGCGAGTCGCTCGTGACGCGTCGCGACGCCGGCCGCGCGATCTCCGCTCAGCGCGTCGAGCGTCTCGCGCAAACAGCGCGGCGCATCGAAGCGCGGATGCGGCATGGGCACGCTGCTCACGATCAGCGTGTGCCCGCCGAAGCCCTCGATCTCGAAGCCGAGCTTCGTGAAGAGCTCCTGATGCGCCTCGAAAGCCTCGCCTTCGGCCGGCCCGAGATGCAGCGTGATTGGAAAGAGCAGCCGCTGCGACGGCGCCTCCCCCTGCTCGAGCGTGCGCATGAAACGCTCGTAGAGCACGCGCTCGTGCGCCGAGTGCTGGTCGATGAGCACGACGCCGGCGTCGCCCTCGAACATGAGGTAGGTGCGCGCGAGCTGCACGAGTGGTGGCACGTCGATTGTAGGCGCGGCAAAGGAGCTGTCCGCCGCGGAGGCGAAGCTGTCCGACTGCGGCGCAAGCAGTCCCTCTTCCACCGGGGCTGGCGGCGCGAGCACCTCCACGTCCACGGGCGATGGCGCGGCGAAACCCGTCGGATAGGGCCACGCGCGCGGCCCTACGCTCGCGGCGCTCGCGCTACCGCCCAGCGCATGTCGAACCGCGTGCTCGACGGCGCGCTCCACCATCCACCGGTCGCGAAAGCGCACCTCGGCCTTCATCGGATGCACGTTGACATCGACCAGATCTGCCGGGACTACCACGTCGAGGCAGAGCGTGGGGCGCGCTCCCGCGGGAATCGTCGACCGATAGGCCTGCTCCGCCGCGCGCACGATTCCGTGATCGCGAACGGCGCGGCCGTTCACCGTGAGGAAGAGGCGCCGTCCCGCAGTGCCGACGTCGGCGGGACGCTCGATCAGCCCCGACACGTGAATCGCGCCATGCACGTCGTCGATGCGCACGAGTCGCTCCGCGAACGGCGCGCCCCACAATCCGGCGAGACGACTCTGCAGCGATGGTGCGGGGGGCAGCGAGACGACCTGCTTTCCATCGTGCACGACGGAGAGGCGAACGTCGCGTCGCGTGAGCGCGAGTGCGGTCACGACCTCGCTGATGCCGCGCCATTCGGAGCGCGCCGAGCGCAGGAAGGGCTGGCGCGCGGGCGCGTTGAAGAACAGGCGCGAGACGGTGATCGTGGTGCCGCGGCGGCGAGCCGCGTCGCGCACATCGTTCATCTCGCCGCCGATCACGCGGATGACGGTGCCGGCACCATCGGCGGGCGCGGTCTCGACCTCCAGCTCCGAAACGGAGGCGATCGCGGGGAGCGCCTCACCGCGGAAGCCGAAGCTGCTCACGCCAACGAGGTCATCGGCTGCGTGGATCTTCGAGGTGGCGTGTCGCGCGAGCGCGAGCACGGCGTCCTCGCGCTCCATCCCGCTGCCGTCATCGGCGACGCGGATGCGCGCGCGGCCGCCGTCGTCGACGGCGACATCGATCGTCGTGGCGCCTGCATCGAGCGAATTCTCGACGAGCTCCTTGACCACCGATGCAGGACGCTCGACGACCTCACCCGCGGCGATCTGATCGACGACGGTACGCGCGAGCACTGCGATGCGGGACATCCCGCAAAGTTATCGGTCGAGGCGAACGGGCGTCAGTCGTGGGGAATGGGAGAGAGCGCGGAGGCGTCCATCCATCCCTCGCGCCCGCCATCGGCCGCGACGCGCGCCCATGCACCCTCTGCCTCGAGAATGCGCGCGATGTCGCCAGTGCGGAGCGTGGACCCGCGATCCGAGCCGAGCGCCGGAAGCACGTGGAGCGGCGCGTCGTGCGCGACCACGGCGAGATCCGAAGCGTTGATGCGCCGGTCGAGCAGAAGCGTCGATGTCGCGAACACGAGGGCGGCAAGCGCCACGGTGACAGGCAGTGCGATGCGAAGCGGAGGCGCCGCGGCCCCACGCCTGCGCGCCTGCCAGGCCAGCGAGACCCACGCGATCACCCAGAGGAGCGCCGCGAGTGCGGCCAGCGGCAGCGGAGGAATCGCGGGAACGAACCCGAGCGAGGACGATGCGGTGGGCGAGAGCACGTCGAGGCGGTCGCGCACGTCTGTGGCAAGTGGCTCGAGTCTGAGCGCGCGCTGCCAGCCGACCAGTGCGCGCGCCGTATCGCCGGCGGAATATGCTGCCGTTCCCATGTTGGCCCAGGCATCGGCGGCTCGCGGCTCGTGCGCTGCGAGCACGGCAAAGTCGCTCGTTGATGCAGCGAAGTTGCCGCGCGCATAGGCATCGATGCCGCGCGCGAAGAGCGTCTGCGCCGTGTCGGCCGCGTACGCGCCGGCGGCCAGCGCGAAGGCCAGGAGCATGGCGACGCCGGCAGATGCGGTACGTGCCCCGCGCGACGTGCGGCGCGGACGCGCCTCGCGATCGATTGCACGATAGAGATCGTACGCGCGCTGCACGCCGTTTCCCGTCCACTCGCCTGCCACGTCGTACGCCGCGACATTGAGCTCCGACACGAAGGCCTCCGCGCGCTCGGCCGTCTCGGGCGTGACACCCGCGCGCAGCGCCAGATGTCGCAGCGCCGCAGGCTCGGCGAGCACCGTCGACGATGCGCTGAGCCGGTCGGCAGCGGCGCTCAGGAAGCTGCGACGAATGGTCCGTGCCTCGCGCACCGTCGCTTCACTGCGAGCCAAAGCACGAAGCGTGACCGCGGGCGGCACCGAGCGACGGCGCTTTCGCGCAGGGCGCCGCGTGCCGACGAGCACGAGCACGGGAAGGGGGAGCAGCAGGAGCGCCAGCAGAACAGCGCGCGACCGGTAGAGCGGCGGCGGGAGCGCGCCGCGATAGCGGGAGCGCAGCAGCCAGCGCGGCGCCGTGCTCGTCGACCCTGTGTCCGCCGACGCGAGTGCACCCGCCGCGATGAAGAGCGCGACGGGCGCGCTCTCCGCCACCTGGTATTGCCGCGCATACGGATCGAAATACGGATAACGCACCGGCGGCACCTCCACACGACCGGGCACGCGCGGCGTGATCACCCAGTCGAACTCCTTCGTGCCGCCGATGTGCAGCGAGTCGGCCGACATCGTCACGCGCTCTCCCTCGGCGGTTGCGGATGCCCAGCGAAGCGTGAGTGCGGGACGCGGGAAGAGCTTCACGTTGCCTTCACCGCTCACGCGCACGACGAGGCGCATCGCGTCCCCCACGCGGGCAGCGGCGCTGTCCACCGCCGCGCTCAGATGCAGCATGCCCACGGCACCAGTCCAGTCCGCGGGCCGACCGGCGCGCGGCGGCTCGAGCGCCACGACCACGGCGCTGTCGCTGCGCAGCTCGAAGCTTTCCTCGCGGCTGAAGAAGCTGTAGGAGAGCGGCATCGCGTAGAGCAGCCGCGCAGGAGGAATCGCCACGCGACCCGCACTGAGCGGGAAAATCGGGCGCTGATACACGTGCGCCTCGTAGCGGTGACCCGAGGCGTTGCGGAGCGGAAAGCCGGCGAGCGGGGACGGCGGCTCGTACGCCATCATCGAGCGCATCTCCGGTGCGAGCGCTTCCATGCTTCGCATCCGATCGCGCACCGACTCATCGAGAAAAACGCCGAGCTGATAATTCGCCTGCTGGCCGACGTACACCGTTTCCGGCTGCACGAGCACGCGGAAGTTCACGAGCGCGCTCGTATCGATCTGCGCGCGCGTGACGATCGCGGGCGTGTCGCGCGGAACCGCCTCTCGCGTGCCGTGCTGCGCGGCTGCGAGCTGCGCCACGATGGCAATGAGCGCGACGATCACCAGTCCTTCCCTGCCGGCGGGCGTTCCGGCTGATTCTCTCGCTGTTTCTTCGCCTGCACGTCGCGCTCCTCACGCTGTGCGCTCGACAGCAGCTGCTCGGCCTGTTGCTTGTCGAGACTTCCGGGCTGCTGCTGCTTGTCCTGCTGCTGTTGCTGTTTTTGCTGCGGTTGATTCGCGCCGCCGCCGGAGGACTTCGATTTCTCCTGGGATGCGAGCTCGTAGTTCCACTTTGCCGGAAGCTCGTTCGGCCGCAGCTGCAGCGCGCGCTTGTACGCATCCGCGGACGATGCGTACGCACTCGCCGCCTCACTCGATTTCGCGTCGCGTGCCTGGCGCAGATAGCAGAGCCCGAGATTGTAGAGCGCGCTGTAGCGCAGCTCTTCCGACTTGGCACTCGAGGCAGCGCGCTCGAGAGCGGCAATTGCATCCTCGAGCTGCCCGGCCTGCATCAGCGCCGTGCCGAGGTTGTACTCGAGGCGAGGTGAGTCCGAGTGCTCCTGGATCTCGCGCTGGTACGCGGCGGCGGCCTCCGGATAGCGCGCAGCTTGATACAGCTTGTCGCCGGTGTCGCCAGTCTCGGCGCGGAGAGTGACCGGTACGGCGAGGAGCAACAGCGCGAGCGCCGTTGCCGTGGCCGCAGCGGGCGCACGGCGCGTGCGTCCGCGCCGCGTGCTCAGTACGCTGTCGAGAAGCACGAGCAGGAGCGCGGGGATGAGAAACAGCTGAAAGCGCGCGCGGCGCGACGTCTCGCTCTCGGTCTCGCGCGCCTGGCGCCGCAGCATCGCGAGCGCACCACGGATGCGCGCGGCCTTGTCCGTGGCGGCAGCGTCGATGAACACGCCGTGCGCAGCGGTGACCGCATCCTTCAGCAAGTCCGGCGTGTAGCGCGTCGTCACGATCTGCCCATTCTCATCACGCTTGGCCTGAGTGCCCTGCGCGGTGCGCACCGGAATCGTCGAGCCTTTTTCGGTGCCGAATCCCACCGCAATCACCGTTACCCCCGCCTCCGCCGCGTGTGCCGCCGCGGCCGTGATCTCCTCCGGAGGCTCGAATGCTTCGCCGTCGCTCATGATGATGAGCGCGCGATCGCTCGTGGTTTGCGTGGCCACGAGCAGGTCGGTGCCCTGCCGAATCGCGCGGGAAAGCGAGCTGCCCGCCTGCCCCACCACTGAGGGGTCGAGATTGTCCAGAAAGAGCTCGAGTGCGCCGCGGTCGACTGTGAGTGGAGTAAGGATGTAGCTGCGTCCAGCGAATGCGAGCAGCCCCACGCGATCCCCGCCCGAGAGCGCAAGGAGCCGCCGTGCCTCCTCCTTCATACGTTCAAGACGATTCGGGCGCGCATCGGTCGCGAGCATGGAGAGTGAGGCGTCGAGGGCGAGGACAATGTCGACGCCGCTGCCATGCTCGAGCGTTTGCTCCGTGCCCCATCGCGGCCCCGCGAACGCAACGCCCGCGCACAGCACGGCGGCGAACTGGAGGATGGCCCGCACCCACGGCGCACGCGCGGACGAGGGTGGCACGAGGCGCGGCAGGAGCTCGGTCGTGGCGAGCCTTCGCAGTCGCCGCGCGCGCCGGCGGTACGACCACAGCACGAGCAGCGCGACGATGAGCGCGAGTGCGGGCGCGGCCCGGAGCGCCCACGGCACGTCCGTGTACGGAATCA
>DASXQD010000411.1:0-13088 GCA_036493195.1 Gemmatimonadaceae bacterium
CCACGGTGAATCCGGACTTCGGGCAGGTGGAGGCGGATCCCGCCGTGCTCAATCTCTCCGCGTTCGAGACGTTCTATCAGGAGAAGCGGCCGTTCTTCATCGAGGGATCCGGCATTCTCCGGTTCGATCTCCAGTGCAACAACAACGTGTGCAGCAACCTGTTCTACTCTCGCCGCATCGGGCGCGCACCGGAGATCACGGATACCTCCACCACCGCGCTGCTCCCCGCGTACACGTCGATTCTCGGCGCGGCCAAGCTCACGGGTCGCACGCAGCACGGACTCTCCGTGGGCATTCTCGAGGCGGCGACGCAGCGCGAGGTCGGATCGCTCGGGCAGACGGTCGAGCCGCGCTCGAATTACGTGGTGGCGCGGATGCAGCAGGAGCTCTCCGACAACAAGGGAAATGTCGGCCTGATGCTCACGGGCGTGAATCGCCAGCTCGACGATTTTGCGGCGGACTCGCTCCGGCGCACCGCGTACGTGGGCGGCGTCGATTTTCGCCGCGACCTCCATCGCAACGATTACCGCATCTCGGGCTATTTCGTGAAGAGTCAGGTGGCCGGGTCGCCGCGCGGGATCGCGGTCACGCAGGCGAACAGCACGCATTACTTCCAGAAGCCGGACGATGGCGAGGCCTACGACACCACGCGCACCTCGCTTGGCGGGGACGCCGAGCGGCTGGCGTTCGAGAAAGTGAATGGCACGATCCAATTCTTCGAAGGCTTCACTCGCTATTCTCCCGGCTTCGAAGTCAACGATCTCGGCTTTCTCACGCAGGCCGGCGAGCAGCAGCAGAGCACGTGGCTCGGCCTCGAGCTCGTCAAGCCTACGAATCTGTACCGGCAGCTCTTCGTGAACTTCTCACAGCACAACCAGTGGAGCACGGTGCGCATGAGCGCATCCGATCTCACGGACGACGACGCGGGATTTTTCGTGGACGCCGAGCTCACGAACAGCTGGTGGGCGCACGGCGGCTTCACATGGCACCGCTTTCTTCCGGTGTTCGACGACCGCGCTTCTCGCGGCGGCCCGGCGCTGCGGCGACTGCCATACACGGATGCGTCCTTCGAGATCGACGGCGATCCGCGCCTTCGCCTGCTTCCCTCACTCGGCTTCTACGCGTTCAGCTCCACGGGTGCCCTGTCCTGGGGCTACGGTATCGACCCGACGCTCACCTTCCGCGTGTCGCGCAGCTTCACCGGCTCGATCTCGCCGCACTTCGATCACAACTCGGACAACAATCAGTGGATGGACAACCTGATCGCCGACGATGGCGCCGATACCGCGTACACGTTCGGGCATATCGATCAGAACACCGTGTCGCTCACCGCACGCGTGGACTACACGCTGAGCCCAAAGCTGTCGCTGCAGGTCTACGCGCAGCCGTTCGTGAGCAGCGGGCGCTACACCAACTGGCGCGAGCTGAGCGATGACCCGCGCAACGTGAACTACAACCGGCGATTCATTCCGTACGGCACGCCCGAAGGCGCATCCGAGTACAACTTCGATGTCGCCGACTTCAACTCGAACATCGTGCTGCGATGGGAGTATCGGGCAGGGTCCACGATCTACGCGGTGTGGACGCAGGGGCGCAGCTTCGAGAACGATGGGTCCGCCTTCGGCAATCTGAACGTGCACGGCAGCACCCGCGATCTCTACGCGATCCATCCCGACAACACCTTCCTGATCAAGGCGTCGTACTGGTTCAGCCTGTGATTTCAGCCTGTGACGCGCGCGTTTTCCTGAGCATATTGTCCGTATGACACGAGTCGCCTTCCTTGGCCTCGGCGCGATCGGTGCGCCCATGGCCAAACATCTCGCGCAACCTCCGTTCGAGCTCGCGGTGTGGAATCGCACGGCTTCGAAGGCGCGCACCTTTGCGTTCTCCGTGGGCACGGGTGTGCGTGTTGCAAAATCGCCGGCGGACGCGGCGCGCGGTGCCGAGTTCGTCGTGACCTGCCTGCCGACCTCGCAGGATGTCGACACACTGCTGGACGGCGCCGAGGGGCTGCTCGCGGGAATCGCGCGCGGCTCGATGGTCATCGATTGCACCTCCGGCGATCCGCCCACCTCGCGCACGATCTCCGCGCGACTGGCGGCGATCGGTGCGGGCTACATCGATGCGCCGGTGAGCGGCGGCACCAGTGGAGCGGAGAAGGGAACGCTCACCGTGATGTGCGGCGGCGATGAGGCGCTCTTCGAGCGCGCGATGCCCGTGCTGCGTGCATTCGGCGAGAAGATCGTGCTCTGCGGGCCCACGGGCTCGGGCGATGCGGTGAAGGCGGTGAACAACGCGCTGCTCGCAGTCCACGTCTGGGCCGCGGCGGAGGGGCTCGCGGCGCTCACGAAAGCGGGTGTCTCGCCGGCGCTCGCACTCGATGTGATCAACGCCTCGAGCGGGAGCAGCCGCACCACCGAGCGCCTCTTCCCGGAGCGCGTGCTCTCGCGCGCGTATCCGCGCACCTTCCGTCTCGCGCTGCTCGACAAAGACGTGGGCATCGCCGCTGGCGTCGCTCGTGACAACAAGGTGCCGTCCCCGCTTCTGCAGCTCACGAGCGAGCTCTTTCGCGCGGCACACACGATGCTCGGCGAAGAAGCCGATCACGTCGAGGCCGTGCGCGTGATCGAGCAGTGGGCGGGGGTGGAGATCAAGTGACGGCGTCCGCGATTCGTCCGCACGCGGTGCCGGTACCGGACATTGAGGAGATTCGCACGCAATTTCCCGCGCTCCAGCGCGTGCACCGTGGACATCGCGTCGCGTACTTCGACGGGCCGGGCGGCACGCAGGTGCCGGTGAGCGTGGTCGATGCGATCCGCGACTACCTGCTGCATCACAACGCGAACTCACACTGGGCGTACCCAACCAGCGCCGAGACCGATCGCGTCATCGATGCGGCGCGCGCCGCAGCGGCGGATCTGCTCAACGCGAACGCCAACGAGATCGCGTTCGGCGCGAACATGACGACCCTCACCTTCTCGCTCTCGCGCGCGCTCGCGCCAACGATCTCGCCCGGCGATGAGATCGTGGTCACCGAGCTCGATCACCACGCGAACGTCGCACCGTGGACGCGGCTGGCGGCCGAGCGTGGTGCAGTGATCCGGATGGTGCGGATGCGCACTGATAGGTATTCACTCGACTGGTCCGACCTCGAGCGAAAGATCGGCGCGCGCACGAGGCTGCTGGCGATCGGCGCGGCGTCGAACGCGCTCGGGACGGTCACGGACGTCGCGCGCGCGGCCGCGCTCGCGCACGCGCACGGCGCGAAGATCTTCGTCGATGCGGTGGCATACGTGCCGCACGCGCTGGCCGATGTCCGCGACATGGACTGCGATTTTCTCGCATGCTCGCCCTTCAAGTTCTACGGTCCGCATCTGGGCATGCTGTACGGCAGGCACGAGCTCCTCGCGCAGCTCGACTGCGCCAGGCTCGCTCCCGCGCCCGCGCACGCGCCCGATCGCTGGGAAACCGGCACGCTCAATTTCGAGGCGCTCGCGGGGACGACGGCTGCGATCGACTTCCTCGCATCGCTTGGCGGTAGCGGCCTGCGAATCGGCGACTCGCGACGTTCGAAGCTCGCTCGAGCCTATGAGGCAATGCACGCGCGCAGCGAGCCACTCTTCGCCACACTCTGGAACGGACTCGCCGCAATTCCCGGCGTGCAGCTCCACGGTGCCCCGCCCGACGATGCTCCACGCACGCCGACGGTCTCCTTCGTCATAGCAGGCGTCGACTCGCGCACGGTCGCCGAGCGACTCGCGGACGAAGCCGGCGTCTTCACACCGAACGGAAACTTCTACGCGGCGACAATCGCCGAGCGGCTGGGGGTCAGCGGCTCCGGCTGGGTGCGCGCGGGGCTCGCGTGCTACACGACACGAGAAGAGGTCGAGCGCCTCGTGAGCGGCGTACGGGCGATTTCCGCTTCGCATTAGTCGGGCGAGAACCGCGCGATTCAGGCATCAACAATTGAGATACGAATTGAACGGATTTAGAGGGTGATCTCAACCGGTCGATGCAGCAACTGCGGAGAGATCGAGGAGCATCTTCTCCTGACGGAGCCTGAGCCTTTAGTAGAAAGCTCCTGACCGTTGGTGTCCGTTTGTGTCCGTTTGTGTCCGTCTGTGTCGTCTCATCCAATTTGTTTTGCCGTTAAGGACTGGCAAGAGCAACTGTGAAGAATGACACTAATGGACACTAACGGACACTAACGGAGAAGGCGAAACGCGTTTCCGTGTTGCATTCACCGGTTGAGATCACCACGGATAAAAACGGAGAAGAGCTTTTGCCAAGGACATTCACGCTCCTCGACGCGATGACATCCTCGCCCTCGCCGGGTTCGATTCGTGTGTAGCCATTGGTTCGATTCGTGATCCGCAGTTCCACACGCTCGCCCCCTATTTCTTCGCCCCACTAACGAACGCCTTCTTCCGCGACACTTCCTTCTTCTCGAGCGCGCCCAGGAACGGCTCGTACACGGATCCGGGACTCCAGAGCACCCAGCCGTCGTAGCCTGCGTCGTACACCGCGCGCTTCTGTTCCTGGAGCTCGGCCGCGCCGTACTTCGGCGGCATCCCTTTGAGTGAGAACGCCTGCAGCCACGGTCGCACGTGGTTGCCCGCATCGACTCCGATCCTGAGATCGCGCTCGTGCGCGCGATGGATCGCCGCGTACACGATCTTGTACGGCTCCGTGTTCGGACGGTCGACGCCGAAGGAGCCGTGCGGATAGTGCGACGGGTACACCATCGGCAGGAGCACATCGCTGTGCGGCGCGAGCTCCTCCCATTGCTGCCCGATCTCGAGCGCGCCGGGCACGGTCGTCACCAATCCGAAGATGTCCGCGGTGCAGCGTGCGCCAGCCGCGTGCACGCGTGGACACGCCAACTTGAAGAACTCGCCCAGCGCGTGTGGCTTGGTCACGCCGTTCGCATCCTTGAACACCTGCTCGGGCAAGCTCTTGTACGGCTCGGGAAAGCGGATGTAATCGAACTGCACCTCACCGAATCCCATCCGCCCCATCTCCTCGGCCACGCGAATGTCGTACTCCCAGATCGCGTGATCGTAGGGATCCACCCACGTGAGCCCCTTCTTGTCGCGCCACGGCGTGCCGTCCGGCTTTCGGATCACGTGTTGCGGGTTGTTGCGCGCGGTGACCGAATCCTTGAACGTCACGAGCCGCGCGATCGCCAGGATGTGATGCGCGTGCAGGGTGTCCAGCAGCTCCCTGAGATGCGGAATCTTCCCCGCGTTGCCCGCGTTGCGCTTCACGAGCGTGTCGGGGCTCTCGAAGTTCAGCCCGAACTCGTCCTTCATGTCGATCACGAACCCGTTGATCTCGGTGGAGTCCGCGATCGCGATGAGATCTCGCATCCGCTTCGGGCTCTGCGATGCCCATCGGTTGACGTACAGGGCGCGGACGATCTGCGAATCGTCCGCGAAAGTCTTCGCGAGCGTATCCGTTCTCGTGGCCGCAAACTGTGCCGCCGAGCTCGCGGAGGTGGCAGCCGGAGCGGTGTGGGCCGGCTGTTGGGCGACGACCGTACTTTTTCCTTCACCAGCGCCGCAGGCTGCGAGCGCAAGAAAAAGGATTGGAATGCTGCGCATGTAGTGGGGGATACTTTGCTGAGGATGAAACCGCGAGGTTGCGACACGGCGACGGTAAACTACGACGATCCTGCCGCTTCCGTCACAGACTATATTCCTCACCGCATGCCACGCACCGCCGCCCACGCCGCTTTCGCCCTGCTCCTCGCCACCGCCGCCTGCCGCCGTCCGCACGAGGCACCTCCCGCAGGCGAATTTCTCGTGCTTGCCGGGGACTCCACGTTCTGGGTGCACACGGGCGCGGAAGGAATTCACGCGCGCGGCTCTCCGCTCCATCTCGCGCGCTATCATGGCCGCTACTACGAGGTCTACATCACCGACGACGATCGCTCCTACACGGACGCGCTCATCGTCGGACAGCAGATGTATCGCCGCGACCTGTTGAACGATGATTCGGCGCTCGTGTTCGAGGACACGACCATCAGCCACATCGCCCGCTGGTACGGGCGCTCGCACCCCAACGATCATCCGCTCGACGTCGACGATGAGCCGGAGGCCGATCCGCACGTCTCCGCACAGAGCGAGCTCAATACCATAGCGCAGCATGCGCAGTACCTCTCCTACGAGTACAAGGCCGACCTTTCCGTTACCGGAAGCGAGGAGTGGCACACTGCCCGCCGGGGCGTCGTCGACCTTCGCGACGCGCGCGCGCCCACGGTGGCCGAGATTTTCGGGAGCAGCAACGGCCAATACATTCTCCGCCGCGGCCGCACCCTGTTCGCGCAGGCGCGCGACTCGCTTCGCGCGACCCGCGACTCGAGCTCGCGTGATGCGGCCCGCGCGATCGGCGACTTCCGGTTCGATGACGCGAGCTTCAACATCGCCGAGGTGAACGGCGAGCCGGCGGTGAAGTTCTACGCGCCGGGACATGGCGCGCGCGCCGGCGGCTACGCGCTTCCGCTCCCGCCCATCCCCGTCTCCGCGCCCGGCTGGTGGCAGGATGCGCGCGACGGACTTCCGGCGGCCGGCGGACCCTCCGGGATCAGGTGGCTGCACGCCGGCTACCGCGTGGTGGCAAAGCCCACTCGCGGAGACAGCGCACTCCTGTCGCTCGAGGACAGCACGGGTCGTCGTTGGCGAATTGCCGAGCTTCCCGCACTGCCGCGTCGCATTTTCTGGGTCGACAGCGCGAGCGCGGACAGCGCCACGCGGCATGCACTCGCCCGCGCGTTCGACGAGGCCGCGCTCTACTCGGACGAGGTGCGCGTCGCGTCCGCTCTGGTGTCCCGCGCGCGACCGGCCCGCATTCGGATGGTGGCGAATTCACACGCGCGCGAGCGCATCGGCCCACGCCGGGGACGCGAGCTGCCGATTCGCGCACGAGTGCTCAAGTGACCGCGCCGGCAAAGACCCCGCGCCAGTCCGAAGCGATCATCGCGGACCTGATGATGCCGCAGCACGCGAACGGCCTCCGGGTGCCATCGGTATTCGGAGGCGTGATCATGAGCATGGTCGATCGCTGCGCCGCGCTCAGCGCCATGCGCCACGCGGGTGGTCAGGCCACCACGCTTTCGATCGACAAGATCCTGTTCAAGGAGCCGATCTGGGTGGGCGAGCTCGTAGAGATTCGTTCACGCGTGGTGTTCGTCGGCAACACCTCGATGGCCGTGCTGGCGAACGTGTACGCGGAGAACATCGCCCAGGGGAGCCGCCGGCATGCGAACGAGTGCTGGCTCACCTTCGTGCACCTCGGTCAGGATGGCAAACCCGCTGCGGTGCCTCAACTTACGCTCGAAACAGCCGAAGACCGGCTGCTCCACGAGGTGGCCGAACGGCGCCGCGCGCAATCGCTTTCCGAGCGCCGCTGAGCGGCTGGCGAGCTACCGGTTCTCGATCTCGCGCTCGCCGGGCACGTTGCGCGTGGCGCGCCCTTCTCCCGGATGCGCCTTCGCCTCGTTGAATCGGTTGCCCTTGAGTCGAAGCTCCTCCACGAACGCGGCAAACTGTTCCGGCGTCTGATCGTCAGCTATGGATGGAATCAGCCCCTTGACCAAAGTGACGCGCTCGGCAAGGGTGAGGCGGTTCGCATCATCGACCAGTCGGCGGAGCTCGGGGTGATTCATCCAATCGGTACTGCTGCTCGTGGTCATCTGGTGCTCCGATTCAGGGAGTTAAAGGGCCGTGGCCCACCGCCGGCACAATCGAGCATTCATGCTCCGTGCCTGCTCAAGTCACTGCTGAAGCCCGCCGATACTCAATAGGTGGCCGAAACAGCTTCTGCCCGAATTGGGCAACCTGCGTCGCGGACGCCCGAGCACTGGACCTCCGCCCGGGGCGCGCCTGCGCTCGCCCTCGTCGCGCTTGCAACCTACGCGATCTTCCGCGGGGTCGCGAACGCAAAGCTGATCCCTCTCCATACCGCCGACATCGCGGACGCCGTGTGCTTCGCGCTCGCCGATTTCAGCGTGGTGCTGCTGTCCTGGCTCGCCGCGCGATCGGCGCGCGGCGATCACGCCACGCGACGTGCGTGGCTGCTGATCACGATCGCCTCGTTGTTCACGGCAACGGGATCCAGCGCCTCGACGCTCAACCAGATCATGCATCCGGGCACCGTGATGCCGCTGTGGACCAACGCGGTCTTCGGCATCGCGTATCTCCTCACCATCGCCGGGCTGCTCTCGTTTCCGATTGCGCCGCGCCGGCGCGCCGACCGGATCACGATGTTCTTCGACATCGCCACCGTCGCCATCAGCGGCGCGATGGTCCTGTGGTACTGGTGCGTGCGCACGGGCGCATTCGAGCCGAGCACGTCGCTCGCGACGACGGCCACCGTGGTCGGCTATCCGTTCGCCGACATGGTGGCGCTCATCACCGCCGCCATCCTGCTCCTTCGCTCGGCCGACGATCGCAGCCGGACGATCTTCGGCTTCATCGCGCTCGCCTATCTGCTCTCGTCCATCGCCGACTTCTGGTACGGCTATCTGGACATCGACCTGATCGTGTATCGCAGGAATACCGTCATCGATGTCTGCTGGCTTGCGGGCGTGCTGCTGCTGAGTGTCGCCGCGGCGTCGCAGCTGCGGCGCATGCCCTCGCCGGACAGTCGCATGAACGTGGCCTCCCGGTGGATGACGGAGATTCCCCTCATCGCGGTCGGGCTCGCGTTCGGCATGCTCTTCCTCGCGATGCAGGAGAACATGGAGCGCGTCGAGCTGCAGCTCGGCGCGCTCGCTCTCGTCATGACCGTGCTCGCGATCGCGCGGCAGCGCATCTCCGCGCGTGACGCGGCGCGGCTGACGGCGGAGCGCGCCGTTCGCGACGCGCGCTTTCGCGCACTGATCCAGAACTCGAGCGACGTGGTGCTCGTGCTCGACAGTGAGCTGCGCGCCACCTACGTGAGCCCCGCCATCGAGGGTGTCCTCGGTCTCGTGCCGGAGCTCGGGCTCGACCGTCTGTTCGTGGAGCTCGTCGCGGCGGAGGACCGCGATGAGGCGGGCGACATGCTGCGCCGAATCGCCGCAAAGCCGTTCGGCACCGAATCGCTGCGCTGCCAGATGATGCACGCGGACGGCACGCCGCGAATCATGGAGACGCTCGCGAGCAATCTGCTCGAAGATCCGGCGGTGCAGGGTATCGTGCTCAACTCGCGCGACATCTCGCAACGCGCCGCGCTCGAGGAGCAGCTGCAGCACACGCAGAAGCTCGAGGTGGTCGGGCGTCTGGCCGGCGGGATCGCGCACGACTTCAACAACCTGCTGATGGTCATCGGCGCGAACGCGGAATTCGTTCTGAGCGAGGACGGGGACGTTCGGGCGCGACGCGAAGCGGCGGAGGAGATCAAGGACACGACCAAGCGCGCCGCTGCGCTCACGAAGCAGCTGCTCGCCTTCAGCCGCCGCCAGGAATCGCGGCCCTCGCTGATCAATCCGAACGACATCGTGCGCCACGTCGAACGGATGCTCGTGCGCCTCATGCAGCACGCGACGAGATTCCAGACGGATCTCACAGACATGCCGGCTGGCATCGAGATCGATCCGGGTCAGCTCGAGCAGGCGCTGCTGAATCTCGCCGTCAACTCCCGCGACGCCATGCCCTCGGGCGGCGTGCTTCGCATGAGTACGCGCCTCGTCACGATCACCGAGCGCACCGCGGTCGAGCGCGGAGCGCTGGTGCCCGGCGAGTACGTCACGATCGCGGTCGAGGATTCCGGCAGCGGCATGAGCGCGGAAGTGCGGAGCCGCATCTTCGAGCCCTTCTTCACGACGAAGCCGATCGGCTCCGGTACGGGACTCGGACTCGCCATGGTGCTCGGCGTGATCCATCAGGCCGGCGGACACATTCGGGTCGAGAGCACACCGGGCGTAGGCACGGCCATCACCCTGTATTTCCGGGCCGTTCCGCTGGACGAGAAGCAACGCGCTCAGCGACCGGGCGCGGCGTTGATGCGGGGTTCCGGGCGCATTCTCGTGGTGGACGACGAAGAAGGCGTGCGCACGGTGTTGCAGCGCCTGTTGAGCCGGATCGGCTACGAGGTCGATGCCGTGGGAGATGCCACGACCGCGCTCGCGATGCTCTCCGGCACGCCTGCCCGCTTCGATCTCGTGCTCTCCGACATTCTGATGCCGGACACGAATGGACTCGAGCTGGCCAGGGAGCTCATCGACTCCAGGAATCCCGTCGCGATCGTGCTCATGACGGGATTCGCCGACGGCGCCACGGTTCGGGAAGCCACCGAAACCTTCAAGCTGCCGGTGCTCCGCAAGCCCTTCGAGGTCGACCAGCTTGCCGCGGTGCTCGAGGATGCGCTCGGCCGCACCTTCGCGCTGCGCGAAGACAGGTAGCGCGCGCGACGTCGGTCGCCGCCCCTTGCCGCGCGACCGTCGCATCGCGCAACATTCCGACGATGAAAAAGAGCTTCACCCTCGCCGATGCGAACCGGACACTCCCGCTGGTCAGTCGCATTACGCGCGACCTCGTTGCGCGCTATCCGGCGTGGCGTGATCTCGTGGACGAGTACGAGCTGATGACCTCGAGCCAGCGCGTGGACGAGCCCGATCCACGCGTGGCCCAGCTCGAGCGACAGGTCACGGCGCTCGCGCGGGAAATCGATGGATACGTTCACGAATTGACCGAGCTCGGCGCAGAGGTGCGAATCCCGTACGATTCGGGGCTCGTGGATTTTCCCGGCATCCACGAGGGGCGCACGATCTTTTTCTGCTGGCGGCTGGGTGAAGAGACGATCGAGCACTGGCACGAGCGCGAGGGCGGATTCGCCGGCCGCCAATCCATAGACGCACTGGAGTTTGCGGACCGATGACCGTTCCGACACGCAGCTTTATTTCACCGGATGGCACGAACTGGCACGTGCAGGTGATGCTGCCGGGCGCCACGAACGCGATGATCGTGTTCGAGCACCCCGATGGTGCCACCTCGCGACGCGATCGCTACAACTGGGTGAACATCGCTGGACCCGGCGCGCGCAACGTCACATCGCGTGCCGACGCGAGGGCGGTGTTGCGCGAGCTCACCGATGCGCAGATCGCGCTGCTCTTTCGCCGGTCGATGCCGATCAGCTCCGCGGCGAATTAGCGGGATCTTCGGCGGCGCGAGTGGCGGCAGGTTCCACGCGCTCGTCGGGGAAGGGAATCTCGAGCTCCATTCCATCGCGCGCGAGCACGACTTCGTCGAACAGCTCGCGCGCTTCGCGCAGCAGCTCGCCGGGATCGCGCGAGTAGCGAGCGGAAAAATGTGTGAGCGCGAGTCGGCGCACGCCGGCGGCGGCGGCAACGCGCGCCGCTTCGCGCGCGGTGGAGTGCCCCGTCTCAGCCGCGCGTACAGCCTCCTCGTCCGCGAACGTCGCCTCGTGCACGAGCAGATCCACGCCGCGCGCGGCCTCGATCGTCGTATCGCTCGGGCGCGTGTCGCCCGTGATCGCGAGCGAGCGCCCCGCGCGACGCGGGCCCACGAGCACGTGCGGCTCGATCACGCGCCCATCCTCGAGCGTCACACTCTCGCCCCGATGGATCGTTCCCCACAGCGGCCCCTCGGGAATGCCGAGTGACCGCGCCAGATCGGGATCGAAGCGTCCCTTGCGATCGTCCTCGACGAGCGAGTAGCCGAGCGAGACTTCCCCGGAATGCACGGTGGAGAAGGGAATGATCGAGTAGCCATCGCGCTCGAGACGCTGGTCCGGCGCCACCTCCGTGATCTCCACGGGAAAGCCCACGCGATCGACGCCGAACTGCGCCGCGCCCCGAAGCACGCGCGCGGCGCCGCGCGGACCGAACATCCGCATCGGCTCCGTGCGCCCCTGGAGTGCGAGCGTCCGAAAAAGTCCGATCACGCCGATGATGTGGTCGCCGTGAAAGTGCGTGATGAACACATCGTTCAGCGCGAACGAGATGCCGTACCGCATCATCTGACGCTGCGTGCCCTCGCCGCAATCGAAGAGCAGCGTCTCTCCCTCGCGGATCACCGCGAGCGAGGAGACGTTGCGCTCGACCGTCGGTCGTGCGGCGCTGGTACCGAGAAACCGTACGGTGAGGGACATAGCCCGGAATATATCGGATTCGATGCGGCGCGCGGTCGCGAATTCCTCACATGGGCGGCCCTCTGGCACCTGCCGTGCAACCTTCCGCACGACTCGCGAGTTATGTGGGTGGCGCCGCATTCCTCCGCGCCCTCCGCTCACCATCGCAAGCCGGCGGTCATAGCAATGATGTCGTTCCGCTCCATTGGTTCGGGAATGAATGCGCGCGATCGCGCGAGTAATACTGCACCACGAGTCCGTCATCTGCCGCACGATGCTCTGCGCGTGCTGCGACCGCACACGTCGGAGGCGGATCAGCACGAGTCATCGGCGTGGAGTCAGTCGCCACGCGACTACGTGCTCCTCATCATTATCGCCAGCCTGATCGGCAGAGTGATACTCGCCGCCACCATCGGGCTCGGCGTCGACGAGTCGTATCAGGTGTCCGTCTCGCGGCCACTCTCGCTCAGCTACTTCGAGCACCCGCCGCTCGCGTTCTGGATTCCCGGCATCGTGGCATCGATCACCGGAAGCACGAACGCGGTGCTGCTCCGCCTGCCGTTCATTCTTCTGTTCGCCGGCACCACGTGGATGATGTACCGGCTCACCGCACGGCTGTTCGGAGCGCGGGCGGGAGCCATAGCCGCGTTGATTCTGAACATCACGCCCGTGCTCAGCGTGAGCACGGGTGGATGGGTGCTGCCGGATGGCCCGCTCATGTTCTGGATGCTCGCTTCCGCGCTCTGTCTCGAGCATGTGCTGCTTCCGCGGAGATCGACTCAACGATCGCGGGGCACGCCTGTGCTCTGGTGGATGGCGGCCGGCGCGTGCGCGGGCCTCGCAATGCTCTCCAAGTATCACGGCGTCTTTCTCCTTGCGGGCACCGGATTGTTTCTGGTCACGAATCGCCGCGCGCGACGCTGGCTGCGACACCCGGGCCCGTATCTCGGCGCCTTCATCTCCGCTCTCGTGATTTTGCCCGTGCTGCTCTGGAACGCGCAGCACGACTGGATCTC
>DASXQD010000412.1:0-8453 GCA_036493195.1 Gemmatimonadaceae bacterium
GCCCCGGACGGTCGAGCCATCGGAGTTTCTGATCGTCGAAGGGCTGCTCGGCCTCCACACGCCACAGTTGCGCGAGCGGTACGACGTGAGTGTGTATCTCGACACGCCGGAGCCGCTGCGGCACAGGTGGAAAGTCGCGCGCGACACTTCGAAGCGCGGCTACTCCGAGACCCAGGTACACGAGCTGCTCGGGCGACGCGAGTCGGTATCCCAGAAATACATCCGGCCGCAGCGCGAACACGCGGACATGGTCGTGCGCTTTCACCCCGATTCTGATTACACCGACTACGAGCATCTGCACGCGACCGTGACGATGCGGCCGACCCTCGATCAGCCCGACCTGCGTGCCGTGATCGAATCGTGTCCACGCGCGGCGACCGCGCTGCGGCTCGCGCGCAATGACGATGGCGAGGAGCTCGAGATCGACGGCGGCATATCGGCCGAGCAGGCGGCGGAAGTGGAGAGAGAGCTCTGGTCGCGAAGACCGGAGCTCGAGCGGCTGCTCATGGCGCGCACGGGAAACTTCACCGAGAATGGCACGACGCGACACAGTCATGCGCTCGCGATCGCGCAGCTGTTACTCACCTATCCAGTGCTTCGCGCAAAGCTCACGAAGGAGCGTTCCGGTTGACGAGCGCCCATGCGCTTGCGACGATCACCGCCGCGTGCGCGCTCGGGGCAGCGCTTCCGGCGCAGCGGCCCACTGGCTTTCTCGATCGCACGGTGACAGCGGGCGCGCTCACGATGAAGTACCAGGTATACGTGCCGGATGCGTATGACGGCCATCGCTCGCTTCCGGTGATCCTGTTCATGCACGGATCCGGCGAGCGCGGCAGCGATGGGCTCAAGCAGACGCAGGTCGGCATGCCTGCGCAGATACGCCTGCATCGTGACTGGTTCGACGCGATCGTCGTGATGCCGCAGTGCCCGGACGACAGCGTGTTTCGCGGCACGGTTGCGCAGACCGCGTTCGCCGCGTTCGAGAAGTCCGTGAAGGAATTTCGGGGTGACCGCAAGCGACTCTACGTGACCGGGCTTTCGATGGGAGGCTACGGTGTGTGGCAGCAGATCGTCGATCATCCGGGTGTGTTCGCGGCGGCAGTTGCGGTGAGCGGCGGCCTCACCCCGTCCGCGGACATGGCCAATCTCTACGTCGGTGTGAAGGGCGACGATCCGTATGCGTACGTCGCCGAGCACACGAAGGGTCTTCCGGTGTGGATTTTTCATGGCGCGCAGGATGATGTCGTGCCCACTGTGCAGTCCCGCACTCTCGTCGCAGCGATGAAGGCCGCCGGCGACTCTCCTCACTACACCGAGTACGCGGACCTCGGCCACGGCGCGTGGGATCGTGCGTACGGGGATGAGGAGCTCTGGAAGTGGCTGTTCGCGCAGCGGCTCGGGAACGGGAGCCGCTAGCGCGAGCGGCGCGAAGTGCGGCGCACATTACCGGCGCGCTTCGAGCTCCTTCTTCCCGACGTGGCGCATGTCGCCGATCTTCGGCGCATCGCCCGTGATCAGTGCCTTCGCGACCTTGAACAGCTGCACCGCACGTGGCTCGTTCGATTTGAGATACGTTGCCTCGTGCGCCTCGATCTCGATGAGCACGAGTCTCGGATCGTTCGGGCCGCCGTTGCGAACTCCGCCTTCATCACCGAACCACGCTTTCCAGTCGGCTTTGTAAAGCGTGCGAATCAGATCGCGGTCGGTCACGATGCGCGCGGTACCGCTCACCGATACCCACTCGCGCGACTTGTTGTTGTAATAGGCGAGATTCACCTCGGGCTGCGCCTCGATCTCGTCCACCTTGTGCGTCTCGGTGCTGGTGACGAACCAGAAATCGACGCGCGGGCGCTTCTCCTGCGTCGCCATGGGTCGCGAGATCAGAGTGCCATCGAATCTGCGACTGGTGAGCATCGCGTTCTCGATGCCTTCGACGAGCGAATAGAGCTCCTCGATCTTCTTCGTGGGCGACACATTGTCGTCCGTGCTCTTCTCGGCGGCGTTGCCGGTGTCCTTGCCCTTGCTGATCTTCTTTTCGGTTTCCTTCCTGCTGCTCTTTTTGCTGCTGGGCATCTGGTTCTCCTCGTGAGACGGTATCGAGGAGAACAGGGCAAGCCGCACGCCGTCATGGAAAGCGGGCTCGACTGGCCTCAGCCATGCACATGAAATCTCTGGATATAGACCAGCAGCCCCACCAGTGCGTTCACTGCGCCGAGTAACAGCAGCGAGATGTCGTATCGTCCTTTCCAGAATCGCGAGCCCACGCCGAAGATGATCGCTCCGGCGATGACCGTGATCACCACGAAGCCGAGCAAGTGATCGCGATACGCCAGGTGTGTGCCGCCGATCGCCTTTGCGGCGAAGACGTGTCCGAGCAGTCCCAGGACGAGCAGCACGATGCCGATCCAGCTCCAGGCGTGTCTCGTCGCATGTGGGCCATCCGCCGCGTTCAATGCTCCCATACTCTCCCTCCGTTGGTCACGGTGCCGGAGCGCTCGAGTTCAGTGCGCCGCGTTCGGCACCGAGTAGTACAGCATGACTATCCCACTCGGATACACGTGCGAGCGCGTGAGCGTGAGCGCCGTTCGATCGACTCCCGATGCCAACAGCGGAATCCCACCCCCGAGCAGCACCGGCACCACCGCTACCTCCACCGCATCCACCTGTCGTCCGGAAAGGAGCTCGGCGAACAGCTGGCCCCCGCCGAAGAGCCAGATCTCACCGATCCCAGTCTCGTGGCGCAATGACGATGCGAGCTCGACAGGATTCTCGCGGACGAGAGTCACGTCCGGCGCGGCCTCCGGCGCCAGTGTTCGTGACACCACATACACTCGCGTGCCCGGTTTCCACGCCGGCTCACTCTGCGATTGCATTACCTCGAATGTTCGCCGTCCCATGAGGACGGTGTCGATGCTGTCGAACAACGCCGCGAAGTCCACCGCGGGATCGTGGGGGATCCAGTCGAATCCTCCGTTCGCATCCGCGATATAGCCATCGAGACTCGCAGCGACGCTGTAACGCATCAGGCGCATCGTCGGCCCCGTGTCAGTGAGGCGTGTCCACCTTTCGCGGCTGCGCCGGAATCGCAACGCGCTCGGGCATTGGCTGCGCGCGATCGTTCATCAGCTTCGTGACGAAGCGTTGTCCTTCGCCGATGCGCTCGACCTCGATCGCGATCGACTCCACTGCCTGCTCCACCCGCGCGAGCCGCTCATCGGATGGCGAGAGTGCCTGATTCGTCATCGAAAGCCCCTTCATTTTCTCGCGATGCAGCCACCACGTTCTCAGCATCATCGCCGCGATCGCGACTACGCCCAGGATCGCAAGATTGTCGCTCATGTTCTGCTCCCGCGTAGTTGAGGCATCGGCGCTCTCGAATTCGACTCTGCCCTACTTACGAGCCCTCGCCGGAAAAGGTGTCGCTCTTCCCAATCAGCGCGCCGCCCCAACGCCTCGCAATGCCCGCCCCGGCTTGGCCCCCGTGTGCACCCCATCCCTGAGCACCTCCACGCCGTTCACGAACACTTCCTTTACTCCCACCGAGAGCTGGTGCGGCCTTTCGTACGTCGCCTTGTCGATGATCGTGTTCGGATCGAATACCACCACATCCGCGTACATGCCCGGGCGCAGCAGCCCGCGATCCGCAAGCGACAGCCGCTCTGCTACGCCGGACGAAAACTTCCGCACCGCATCCTCGAGAGTCAGCACGTGCTCCTCACGCACGTACTTGCCCAGTAGTCTGGGATAGCTCCCGTACGCGCGCGGATGCGTCAGCCCCTTGGCGCTGTCCGGGTCGAAGCCCTCCGCGTCCGTGCCGATCACGACCCACGGCTTTCGCAGCTGCATCGCTACGTTCTCGTCAGTCATGCTGAACGTCAGCTTGCCCGCGCGGCCGCCGGAGATGAGCACGACGTCGGCCATCGCTTCGCCCCACGACTTGTGCATGTCCTCGGCGATCTTGTCGAGACGCCACCCTTCGTACTTCGCGAGCGATGGCGTCGACAGAAGCCCGACCACCATGATCGGCCCCGGCCCCGACTCCTGACAGTACACCGGCCTGTGCGGGGTCGTGTCCATTGCTTCGGCGATGATCCGCGCGCGCGTCTCCGGGTTCTTCAGGTTGTCGAGCAGCTTCCCATTCTCGGCGGCCCACGGTGGTACACAGGCGGCGAGACCGTTTCCGGATGCCGTGTAGGGATACATTGTCGCGCCGACATCCTGCCCGGCCGCGCGCGCCGAGTCGATCTTGGACACCATCTCGGCCGCCTTCCCCCATGCGTGCGCACCCGCCGCCTTCAAGTGATAGATCTCGACGGGAACTCCGCCCGCCCGTCCGATCGCGAGCGCCTCGTCGATCGCCTCGAGCAGACTGTCGCCCTCCGATCTCACATGTGAGATGTAGACGCCGTGATACGGCGCCATCGCCTTCGCGATCTCGCTGAGCTCGTGCGTGCCCGCGTAGTTGCCGGGCGGGTAGATCAACGCACTCGCGACCCCGAATGCGCCGTCCTTCATCGCATCGCGCGTCACGCGGCGCATCGTGTCGAGCTGCGCCTCCGTTGGCGCACCCTGCGCCTGCCCGTTCGCGTATGCGCGGATGGTGCCCGCACCGATGAACGAGCCGACGTTCACCGAGATGCCGTGCTTCTGCATCGCATCGAGCCACGCGCCGAAGCCATGGTCGCCCATGAACTGCTTCGCCACGCGAAGGCCGGCAGTATCGCTCGCGTCGAACGTCGCGAGAATCTTGTCGTTCACCGGCGCGGGCGTGTCACCTTCGCCGAGTATCTCGGTGGTGACGCCCTGGGTGATCTTGCTGATGAGGCGACCGTCGCCCGTAGTCAGCTGCTCGCCGGACTGACCCTGGATATCGATGAAGCCGGGCGCGATCACCATTCCTGTTGCATCGATGCGCTTGCCCGCGTGCGCAGCGGCGAGCGCGCCGGCAGGCATGACGGCCGTGATTCGGTCACCGGTGATTCCGACGTCGCCGTAGTACCATGGGTTGCCGGTTCCATCCACGATCTTGCCACCCGCGATCACGATGTCGTATGGGCCTTCGGGCGTAGCAGACGCGGGATGGGGGTTACCAGCGCACGCGGCAATGATCAGCGAAATGGTCGCAATACACGCGGTCGAACGAACGGAAGTTTTCATCTCTCGTGATCAAGAAGCGGGGAAAGAGCATCGTGGGCGATGATGGCCAAGTTGCCTATGTGGCTGTTGAATCGTAACTTGCGCATCCTTTTTGGGGCGTAGCTGAGCTGGCAAAGCGCCGGACTGTTAATCCGGAGATCGGTGGTTCGACTCCACCCGCCCCAGTATTTACGGCCGAGGCGCCGTGTAGTCGCCCGGCTGCACGCGCTGCTCACCGGGAGCGGCGCTCGGGATCGCGACACCAGACTCGGGCTCGGGATTCTGTGCGCGGAAGAACAGCGCAGCCAATGCCCCTCCGAGGAGCGGGCCAACGATGTACAGCCACACGTTGGCGAACGTGCCGTGACTCACGAAGCCGTCGATCAGGATCGGGCCGACGCCCACCGCCGGGTTGAACGCGCCGCCGGAAATTCCGCCGCCTGCGAACGCCGCGACGACGATCGTGAAGCCGATCGCCAATCCATAAAAGGAGTTCTTCTCGGTCTGGCGCGCGGTGGCTGAGTTGAGCACGACGAGGGCGAGCGCGAAGGTGAAGATCGTTTCGACCGCGAGCGAGCGTCCCCACGTCACGTCCGCTCCGGGTGCGGCAGCGAAGGTCTTGCCCGTCAGGTAGAGCACCGTGAGCGCCGCGAGCACGGCTCCAATCAGCTGCGCGATCCAGTATGGCGCGACGTCGGCGGCGTCGAGCTTGCCGCGCATCCACACCGCGAGCGTGACTGCGGGATTGTAGTGTGCGCCGGAGACGTGGCCGCCCATGTAGACCATGATCATGAGCGATGAGCCGATCGCAAGCGGCGCGAGCGGCGACTGCGAGAGCGACGTGAGTCCGACCGTCAGCACGAGGAAGTACGTACCGACGAGCTCTGTGGCATACGCCATTTTCATAGGACCGTAGGGGAATGGGTGGGCGCGGACCCGCTCGATTGCGTCAATTAACGACGCGAGTCAAACGCCTGCAATGCTCGGGAGAACAGATCCTGGCATTGCGGGCGTCGATCCCCGATGCTGCCTCGTGCCTCATGGTTTCGCTACGAGCCCCTCACGCTTCTCCGTTTCGACGGCGCGTGGCCCACCCCTTCTTGGCAGCGCGGCTCCGTTCCGCCGTGCTTTCGCTCCGCCCACCCTTCCGCTCGGGCTCCTTGTTTTCCGCACGACCACGCCCCGAGCCCGACTTCCGGCCGCCATGACTGATCGCGTTCTCCGTTGCCCAGGCCCGGCGTTCGGCCTCTTTCTTCGACACGCCGCGATGCTCGTATCCTTCCTCGATGTGCTCGGCCTGACGCTTCTGCTTGTCGGTATACGCCGACTTATCGCCTCTTGGCATGACCCCTCCGGCGCAATGAAGATTGGTACAGCGTCAGGGCTGCATAAGATGTGCCCCGCGAGGGGGTTAACCCGCGGCTGCGAGACGCTGTCGTGGGAACGGCGCGCTCCGTGCACGGGAGCTGCCTGGGCACACGCCAATGTGCGTGCGTCATCCTTCACTGATGGAGCTGACACATGAGCGACAAGATGAGCGACAAGATGAGCGACAAGAAGAACGACGAGCAGAACGATGCGAACAGCACGTCGAAGACGCAGAGCGAGAGCGAGCAGGCGCTTCAGGAAGAGCTGCGTCGCGAGGCGGCGGAGGGCAAAGGCTCCGTAGGAGACGCCGCGCGGAACAACAACCTCTCTGGCTCATCGACGTGGGAAACACTCCCCGACGATGATTCGTCGCAAAAGGGCAACAAATGACACCCGCATCATCAGGCACTTCGCGGGACAGCTCCGACGAGGAACGACGCAGGATCGCCGAAGAGATCTCGTCACGACTCCGCCGAAACGGCGTTCAGCTCACCGGGCAGGAAAGCACCGAGGAGCTGGCCGATCTCGAGGAGGCCGTCGAACAGTTCGAACGCATGGTCGAGCGCGGCGGCGGTGATCTCATGGTGGATGAGCCGGTTGCGGGCGGCTCACCGATCGCTCCCGACGAGGCCGAGTTCGTGCTGCCGGCACGGAAGCAATCGGAGTCCGTACCGGAATACATCAAACGCATCCACGAAGCGGCATCGCGGGCTGGACACAGAGGAACCACGTCCTAGCCCGCGGCGGCTTCGCGAAGCCTCACTTCACGATGATCGTTCCCGACATTGCGGTGCCGTGTACCGCACAGTGGTACGTGTAGGTACCGGCCGTGTCGAACGTTCTGCTGAACGTTCCCGAGCTCTGGATCGGCGAGCTGGACACGCCATCGTCGAACTTCACGCTGTGCGATCCACAGCTGCTTCCGCCGTAGCCATCGCCAGTGCAGGTGTTCCACGTCCACGTCAGGGTCGCGCCCACACCAACGCTGTCGTGCGCCGGTACGTACTTGTTGTTCTCGACGCTCAGTGAAGTAGTCGAGCCAGTGACGGGCGGGGTTGGTGTCCCGGGATCTGTTACTCCGTTCGAGGTCGAAGATCCACCGCCACAGGCGTACAGTGCCGCCGCCAGGAACAGGGCAGCCGCGTTGACGCGTTTCTTCTCAAAGCCGATTCTCATGGACTCATCCGTTATAGAGCGACAGTGAGAGGTTAGCCCTCCACCCTTACGCCCGCACCGCATTTGCGGCGGACGACAGCCTTGACGAGGTGAATGCCATGGAAACACGGGTGCTGGCGGTGTCATCGCGGCCCCCGGCAGCATGCACAACCGTGCGAATCGTCTTGCCCAAGGGAGGCGCGCCCGATAGTCTAGCGACAGCTGTCACGCCGGGACCATTCCGGGCACGCATTCCCACCACCTTCACTCCGCTGCCGGTGCCGTTCACGCGTGTCAATCCGATCACAGCGATCGCACGGGAGCCTCGTTGATTCCGCGCTCCATCCCCGACAGCACGATCGCTGCGCTTCGGGAGCTTCTGCTGCGCATGCTGCGCGACGAGCCGCCGCCGAACGCGGAAGAGTCGCCGCACACCGGCGATGGTATTCGTGAGGCGCTGCGCGATCTCTGCGACGATGCGCGCCGCAACCAGGTTCGTGTCGAGCAGCTCGTGATCGCGATCAAGCAGGGGTGGATGTCGCTGCACAGCGAGCGTCCGCGCGTACGCTCCGCCGGACCCGATGCGCTGCTCAATCACGTGATCACGCTGTGCATCGACGAGTACTACGCACGCGCGGAGCAGCAATAGCCGCACGCGCACGTCGAGATTCGATTAGGGAAATCTCATTAAGAGACGCAGCCACTGCGCCCTGTTGCTGTCGCACGCACCCCTCGTCTCCCCTAGACAACCGTGAGATGAATTTCATCTGCGCAACGCCTTCCGAGCGTTGCTG
>DASXQD010000413.1:0-8434 GCA_036493195.1 Gemmatimonadaceae bacterium
CTGGCTTCTCGTGCTGGCAACGGGCTCGGGCGTGCTCCAATTGTTCGCGCCGTACGCCGCATACGCGCGGATTCTCAAGATTCTCGCGCTGTCACTCTTCACCTATGTGGCTGCTGTTTTTCTCATCCCGCAGAACTGGGGCGAGGTGTTGCGAGCCACGCTCGTGCCCACCATGCACTGGGATTCCGCGTTCGTCGCTGGCGTCGTGGCCGTGCTCGGGACGCGCCTTTCGCCCTACGTGCTCGTCTGGCAGCCGGCGCAGGTAGTGGAGGAGGAGATCGTCGAGGGGAAGCTGCGCCTCTCACAGCGCGTCGGAGCGACGCGACGAGAGTTGCTCGCCACGCGTGTGGATGTCATCGCCGGAAGCTTCGTCGCGAATCTGGTGACGTGGGCGATTCTCGTGACCACGGCGGCGACGCTGCACGCGCACGGCATCAGAAACGTGGAGACCGCCACGCAGGCGGCCGATGCGCTCAAGCCGGCGGCGGGCGGACTCGCCTACGCGCTCTTCGCGGCGGGCATTCTCGCCACGGGGCTGCTCGCGGTGCCCGTGCTTGCCGGCGGCGTGGCGTACGCGGTGGGCGAGGCGCTCGGATGGAAACGGGGGCTCGCGCGCGAGGCGGGTCGCGCACCGAAGTTCTACGCGATGATCGTGGTCTGCATCGCGGTTGCGGTCCTCCTCGATCTTCTTGGCGTCAACTCGATTCGCGCGCTCGTGCTCAGCCAGCTGCTCAACGGATTGGTCGCGATTCCGCTCGTTTTTCTCGTGCTGCGGATCTGCAACAACAAGGACATCATGGGACGCCACACGAACGGCTGGCTCGCAAACACGATCGGGTGGATCTCCTTTGCGATCATCGCCGCGATCGGCGCGGGAGCGATGTGGGCGCTCGTGCGCTGAGCGACACGATCATCGCGCTGCCGCATACGAGGGAGTGGCAGCGAGGCCACCCGTGGTGCGATAGCGAAGCGCCTCGCCTACATGTGGCTCGCCCACGCGCTCCGCTTCATCGAGATCCGCGATCGTGCGCGCGACACGCAGCACGCGATGGTAGCCGCGCGCGGTGAGTCCCAGGCGCTCGGCGGCACTCGTGAGAAGTGAGCGCGCCTCGGCGGACAGCTCGCCGCAATCGTGCAACAATCGCGCGGAGACGTGCGCGTTCACCGCGCCCTCGCCTCCAGCGCGATATCTCGCATGCTGCCGGGCGCGCGCATGCTCAACTCGCTCGCGAATGCGCTCGGAGCGCTCTCCGGTTCCACTCGAGGCCAGCGTTGCAAGCGGAAGCGCGCCCACCGGAACGTGCATGTCGACACGGTCGCGCATGGGTCCAGAAAGTCGCGCGCGATACTTCGCGATGTCGGCGGCCGCGCATGCACACGCGCGCGCACCATCGCCGGCGTTGCCACACGGGCACGGATTCATTGCGCCCACGAGCGTGAAGCGCGCGGGGAATGCGACCGCGATCGCCGCCCGCGCGATCACGACGCGGCCGTCCTCCATGGGCTGCCGAAGCGACTCGACGACGTGCCGGCGGAATTCCAGCAGCTCATCGAGAAAGAGAATGCCGTGATGGGCGAGACTCATCTCGCCCGGTCGCGGCGGATTGCCGCCGCCGATGAGCCCCGCGTCCGAGATCGTGTGATGCGGCGCGCGAAAGGGACGCGCCACGATGCGCGGGTCCCCCGGCGCGAGCACTCCCGCCACCGAATGGATGGCCGTCACATCGAGCGCCTCACACTCGGTGAGCGCGGGCAGAATGCTCGGCAGTCGCCGGGCGAGCATGGTTTTCCCTGCGCCCGGCGGACCGACCATGATGACGTTGTGCCCGCCCGCCGCCGCGATCTCGAGCGCGCGTTTGGCGGTGCCCTGCCCTGCGACGTCCGCGAAGTCGAGCGAATCGCGCGCGCCAGGAGGCTGCGCGATCGCGGGCTCCGCGCGCGCGAGCTCTCCGCGACGCAGCGCAGCGACGAGATCGCGCAACGTGGCCGGCGCCGCGAGGCCCGTGCCGCCCACCAGCGCCGCCTCGGCCACGTTCGCCGGCGGGAGCACGAGCGTGCGCGCGCCCGCGCCACGTTGTGCGACACGCCGCGATACGGGCAGCGCACCGCGCATCGCGCGCAGCGTGCCGTCGAGTCCGAGCTCACCCACCGCGACGATTTTCTGCACCGCCTCGGCGCGCAGCTGTCCTGTCGCCACGAGAATGCCGAGCGCGATCGGAAGGTCGAACGCGGTTCCGTCCTTGCGACGATCCGCCGGCGCGAGATTGATCGTGAAGCGCTTTGGCGGAACGACGAACCCCGAATTCACGAGCGCTGCCCCCACGCGCTCGCGACTCTCCTTCACCGCGCCCGCGGGCAGCCCGACGATGGTCCACTGCGGCAGTCCCTGCGCGGCGTCCACCTCCACCGTGACATCGTAGGCCTCGATGCCGAGCACGGCGGCGGAGTGAATCGCGGCAAGCATCTGCGCACGATGGGAATGGGTTTCTGGCCGCGCGCCATCGCTCTGGTGCGTCGCGGCGCACCAGAGCGCACGTCAGTCTCGCGATCAATACGGCTGCGGCGGGTGCGGAATGATGCTTCTCCTTCGCGCCGTCCAGCTGCCGGTCAGAAGCAGCCGGCCAAGCTTTCCCGCGAAGACATGATCCACGGTGAGCGTTCCACTCATGCGGTCGCCGATCAGGCTGCCGTCCTGATGCCAGGCGATCCCGTCGAGATCGAAGGAGACGCTCTGCGCGCCTTTCACCATGGGGTCGACAGTGCCATTGATGACGGCGCCCGTCACCAGCTGGATCGATTCGACATCCGCCCCGGTGCATGTGATGGTGCCGCCGGAATAGCGCCCCGCCACGGTGGCTGTCGACCGACCGAGGAACAATGTGTCGTCAGTAGTCATCGAGCAGCTCACTTGCCCGCCGTCGGACAACTGTACGATGCGATAAATCCATTGGCCGCCGATACCAGATGCCGCGGGTGCAGTGCTGTCACCGCTGCACGCGACGGGAATGCACGCGAGCACTACGAGCATGAGCCGATTCATGAACCCCCCCGGGAATGTCGTAAAGCGCCACCGTGCGGTGCACGGTTCGCGCATTCCGAGGGTATCCGTTCCTCACTTTCGACGAGCTACGTCGCCCGACGTAGTGCGCGCATGAAAGTGGCGTAGTACGTCGTACGGCGATACGTATGCGCGCGCCGCTTCGGCGGGCCCGCTATTCCGCCCGCATCGCGAGCGATGGATCCACGTTCGCAGCGCGAAGCGCCGGCACGGACGACGCCACCAACGCCACGGCCGCCAGCACGAGCGTCACGAGGATGTACGTCATCGGATCCGTGGACTTGGTGTCGAAGAGCAGTGCGCGCATGAGCTGGGTCAGCGCAATCGCGCCGACGACTCCGATGCCGATGCCCACCGCGACCATCGCCACACCTTCGTTCACCACCATCCGCACGACGCGCGCGGGCGACGCGCCGAGCGCGATGCGAATGCCGATCTCGCGCGAGCGCTGCCCCACGAGATACGCAATCACGCCGTAGATCCCGATCGACGCGAGCACGATGGCCACTACCGCGAATGCCGAGAGCAGCGTCATGTAGAAGCGCGGCTGCGCCACCGACTCGGCCACGACCTCGTCTAGCGTCTGTACGTGAGCGATGGCCAGATCGGGATCGAGCTCGCGAATGGCGCGACGCGCATCGGCGGCCACACTCTGCAGGTCGCGGTTGGAGTGCATCACAATGGTCACCACTCCAGCAGGCCATTGCGCAAACGGCACCCACATTTGCGGACGCGTTGCGACAGCGAGCGAGGACTGCTTTACGTCCGACGTCACCCCGACGATGTCCCCCTCGAGTCTCACGGAGTCGCGCCTCCAGCCGAAGCTGATGTGATGCCCGATCGGATCCTCGTTTGGAAAGAATTTTCGTGCCGCCTCTTCGGTGATGAGCAGCACGCGTGGAGCACCCGCGTCGTCGAGCTTCGAGAAGCCCCGGCCGCGCGTGATGCGGACTCCGAGCGTGGAGAGGTATTCCGGCGTCGTGATGCGCAGCTCGGCATCCGGCTCTTCCGATGGCTTGAGCGGCGGCCGCCCCGCGATGGTAAAGCTCAGTGAGAAGCCGTACCCGGTGAGCGGCAGTCCCTGCCCCGCACCCGCCGACTGCACACCCGGGATCGCGCGAATGCGCTCCATCACTGCGTCGATCATGGCGCCCTGGCTCGTGGGCTTCTCGTACTTGGCCTCTGGAAGCGCGAGCGCAAACGACATCAGATGCTCGGTTCGAAAACCCGGATCCACATTCATCAGCCGGGTGAAGCTGCGAATGAGCAGCCCCGCTCCTGCGAGCAGCATCACCGACAGCGCAACCTCGGCCACCACCAGCACGCGTCGCGCCCGATGCTTCGCGCCGCGCTGTGCGCCGCGGCCGTTCTCGCGGAGCGTGCTCGAAATATCCGGGTTGAGCATCTGACGTGCAGGGACCAGCCCGAACAGCGCGCCCGTCACGGCGGTGATCGCGACCGTGAAGACCAGCACGGTGCCGTCGACGCGGATCGCGCCCAGTCGCGGAATGTTTTGCGGTGCGGACACGATCAACAGCTTCGTTCCCAGGATCGCGAGCAACAGGCCGATGGATCCACCCACCAGCGACAGCACGAGACTTTCGGTCACGAGCTGTCGAATGAGCCGTCCGCGCCCTGCGCCCAGCGCGGTTCGAACGGCTAGCTCGCCCTCGCGCGCGACGCCGCGCACGAGCAGAAGGTTCGCGACATTTGCGCACGCAATCAGGAGGACGAACGCCACGCCGCCGAGCAGCACGAGGAGTGGGAGGCGGAGCTTCCCGGTCACATATTCGTGCATCGGAATGACGGTGGCACCCAGCTGGGCATCCATGTCCGGATATTGTTGAGCGAGGCGCGTGGCGATCGCCTTCATGTCGGCGTTCGCGGCCTCGATCGAAACTCCGGGCTCGAGGCGGGCGACCGTCTCGAGATACACCGCACCTCGGCTCTTTTCGAGCTCCGCCGGGTCATAGGTGAACGGGAACCACAGCATGGCCTTGCTCGGCCATGCGGAGCTCGCGGGTACGATTCCGATCACGCGGTACCGCTCGTTGTCGAGCGTGAGCATGGAGCCCACGAGTGATGGATCGCTGCCGAAGCGACTGCGCCAGAGCGTCTCGTTCACGAGCACGGACTTCGTGCCCTTCCACGCTGTGTCTTCCGGAGCGAAGATGGTGGTGCCCTTGAGCGCGTTCACGCCGAGAATGCGAAAGAAGTCGCCCCCGACGACGGCGCTGGGAAGTTGCTCGGGATCTCCGGAGCCGGTGAGCACCGCGGCGCGCGTATCGATCACCGCCATGGAGGTGAACGAGTGATTCTGCGTGCGAAAGTCCGCGACGTTGGCTGGCGAGTTGACTCCCTGCTGGCCGCCATACAGTGATCGCACCATCACGAGGCGAGACGGATCGGCGAACGGGAGTGGGCGCAGGAGAATGCCGTGCACGACACTGAAGATCGCGGTGTTCGCGCCGATGCCGATCGCGAGTGTAAGCGCGGCGACGAGCGCGAATGCGGGCGCGCGACGCAGCGTGCGCAGCGCGAAAGAGACGTCCTGGGCGAGCCCGTCGAGCCATTCCGTGCGCATGGTCTGCCTCTCTCGTCGTTCGTCGGTTCGTTTGCAGAAGTTGCGGGCGTCATCGACATCGCCGAATTGGCGTCGGGCTTCGGCGCGCGCGGCGTCGGGCTCCCAGCCCTGCGCGACGAGCTCACTCGCGCGCATGTCGAGGTGAAAGGCGAACTCCTCCTCCACGGCGGCAGCGGCGCGGCGAAAGAGGCCGAGCCGGAAGACGCGTCTGACGTCCGGGCGTGCCGGCATGGCTCAGGCGGTGCGGAGCACGCGCGTGACGGCGACCGCGAACTCCATCCACGCCGTGCGCTCGTCCCTGAGCTGGCGCCGGCCGATGGGAGTCAAGCGATAGAACTTCGCGCGCCGGTTGTTCTCGGACACGCCCCACTCACTGTCGATCGCGCCCTGCTCTTCCAGGCGATGGAGCGATTTGTAGAGCGCCGCATCATCCACCCGGAGCGTGCCGCCGGAGCGCTCGCGAAGCCAGTTCGAGATGGCGTAGCCGTGCATCGGCTGCCAGGTGAGTGCCTTGAGCACGAGCACGTTCAGCGTGCCGTAGATGAGATCGGAGCCGGTTTTCGTCATCGTCTCTCGCGAGTCCGGGGCGCGGCGGTCACCGCAACCACACCCGTTCCACTGAACAGGTAGGTGGAGCGAAGATAGTGCGGAAGAGAGCGGCATGCAAGAACCGCCCGCCCGGGCTATCTTCCGACACCCCTCCTTACTCGACAGCTGCCGATGCTCACGCTCCGGCCCGCCATCCCTGCCGATGCCCTCGCCGTCGCCACCGTGCACGTCCGCTCCTGGCAGGCGGGCTACCGCGGCCTGCTCGCGGATGAGTACCTCGACTCCCTCCGGGCTGACGATCGCGCGAAGCACTACGCGTTCGGCTCAGCGGATCCGGCGCTGCCATCGACGGTCGTGGCCGAGCTGGATGGCGGGATCTGCGGCTTCGCCTCGATTGGCGCATCGCGCGAGCTCGGTCCGGACACGGGCGAGCTGCTCGCGCTCTACATCGATCCTGGCGCCTGGGGCGTCGGCGCCGGGAGGGCGCTGGTGCAGGACGCGCGCGCGCGGATGCACGCGCGGGGACTCACGGACGCGGTGCTCTGGATACTCGACGGCAATACGCGTGCGGAGCGCTTCTACCGGATCGACGGCTGGATCGCGGACGATGTGGCGCGCACGGTCACGCTGTGGGGCATCGAAATACTCGAGCACCGCTTTCGTCGCCAACTGCCCTGAGGCGCGCTGCTGCGATCAGACGAATCGTTTGATGAAGGTGAACGCCGTATCCGCGACGTCGCGCCACCCGCTGTCGATCACGAGGGCGTGCCCGCGTCCGGGGATCTTCACGATCTCGGTGATGCCCGGATTGCGCTCCTGCCTCTTGAATGCGGCGTGCGCGACCGCCCACGGCACCGTATGGTCCTTCTCGCCCTCGATGAAGAGCAGCGGCCCGCGCTCCGGATTGTCCGTGTCGACCTTGGCCTCGGTCCACGGATTGAAGTTGGCCGATGCCGCCTGAAAGAGCGGAACGCCCGACCCGGGCACCGCATATTTCTCATAAAGCTCCGTCGCCTCCACCTCGCTCACCGCATTCGCGAATGCATAGCGAAACTGATCGTACGTGAGCGGCACGGCGCGATTGCGATTCGCGGGATTGCCGAGCACGGGCCACGCGGATTTCAGCGCGGAAAAGGGAAGCGGCAGGACGCCCTGAAACGGCGCCGGATCGATCGCGACCGTCACCGCCGACAAGCCTCGCCCCGCGAGCATTTGCGCGAGCATTCCGCCAAACGAATGCCCCACGAGGGCAGGCTTCGTTCGCAGATGACGGATGATGTTGTCGAAGTGATCGGCGATCTGGCCGATCGACTTGTGCGCGAACAAGTCAGGCTTCGCCTTCGCCTCCTCCACCGTCTCGGGATCATCCGGCCATCCGGGCGTCAGCGCCACGAAACCCGCCTCCTCGAACAGCGTTGCCCACCGCTCCCAGCTGCTCGGCAGAAGCCACAAGCCGTGCACGAAGACGATGGGCTGGCGACCGGTCGCGTTCGCACGCTCGACCTCTATCAGCTCGTGCTCGGTGATCGTCGCCGTCTTGCTGGAAGGCGCTGCGGCGGATAGCGGAGTCGTGCTCGTCGTCATTCGAATCGTCGCTGAAGCGAGTAGTGATGCTACTGGTACATGATGAACAGCGGCACCGGATCCAGCTCCAGGACCTGTTGCGGCGTCAGCATGGGCTTGTCGTTCTTGTAGAACACCTTGAAACCTGCGAACTGTACCGGCCGATCGTGCACGTACGCCTTGTACGAGCCGTACTTGAGGTGCGGCGCCCCGAATCCATCCATGTCGATCACGATCTGCACGCGCGGATCGAGCTTGATCTTCTCGTGATTCGAGAGCATCGGCCGCGTGAACCGGTGCACGATCAGCATCTTGGGCGGAATCCTGAGCGAGTCGACGAGCTGCGCGAGTACCGATGACACCGCATTCACGTCGGCCGCATCGATGCGCCCGATGACCTTACCCGGAATTTTCTTCGTGCCGATGGAGAACTCGGGATCGAGCGCGAGGTGCACGTAGGGGCGCGCCAGATACTTCATGAGCGGCACCATCTCCGCTGCCATCGTGCTGCGTCCTGTCTGGATGTCCAGAATCACCAGATAGTGATGCGACTCTGCCCAGCCCATCACGCGCTCGATCAGCGTGTCCGGCATGCGGGCTCGATACAGTCCGCTCCTGCCGGGCCCCGCCTGGGCCACCGTCGCGATCAGCTCGAGCGCGGGCAGCACCGGTCGCGCGCT
>DASXQD010000414.1:0-1902 GCA_036493195.1 Gemmatimonadaceae bacterium
GACCGCGGCACTGTCGTCCGAGTAAAAGAGCTCATCTCCCTGCAGGAACTCGCTGTACGCGTCGAAGCTCGGCGGCTCGCTCGTCATGCCGGCGACCTCCCGAAGCCTGGGATCGAGAACTGACGCGAGACTTCCCGTGACTCGCTGACGCAATAGCTCCACTCCCTTGAGCGGCGCGGCGACAGGCGCGGCGATCGGACCAACCGACTGCAGTAGCCGATGGCTGGCGGCATCAGTGAAATCAGCCTGGAGCAACACACTGTCGCCCTGCTTGTAGTACGCCCCGGAGATCACGAGCCCCGCGCGCGCATCCTCCGCGAGCGCCTCAAGGCCGCCCTCCCCCGAAGTTGCACTTTGCGCGGAACCACCCGTGCGCGCCGCGAGCTCCGCGGAAGTGCCCGCGACGTCGACGAGTCCTGTGCGCGTCAGCCCGCGCGCGATCCAGTCCGCTGCCATCACGCCGAGCGGGTCCAGCGAGCGGTCGCCGCTTTTGTTTGTGAACGATGCGACAACAACTCGCTTCGGCTCCAGCACCGGCGCACTGCGATGCGCGGCGAGCACCACCGCCGCGGCAACGAGCCCAACACCCACGATCGCGCCGCCGAGCACTCCGAATTTCCACGCACCACGCGAGGACGGTTGCCCTCGCTGCGTCGTGCCGTTGACGATGTATGCCTGTGCGCTCCCCGCATCATCACGCGCTCTCGCGCCCGTGGACGATCCCTCCGAAGGTGTCGTGACGGCGTCGAGCTCGTGCACCACCTGCTCACCCGTGCTCAGGCGATCGGCCGGGCGCTTCTCGAGCAACCGTTCCACAATCGACGCGAGGTACGGAGGAACTGACGGCCGACGCTTCGTGATGGCTTCCGGAGTCTCCGTCGCATGCGCTGCGAGCATCGCCTGCCCTCTGCGTCCGGCGAATGGGTGCGAGCCGGTGAGCATCTCGTACGCGACGATGCCGAGCGCATAAAGGTCAACGCGGTGATCCGCCTGGGGATCTGCGGCGGCCTGCTCGGGCGCCATGTACGCGGGAGTGCCGAGGGCAACGCCCGCGGATGTGAATCCCTTGTCCTTGTCCTCGTCGCTCGACGCCGCGTACATTGCCTTCGCGACGCCGAAGTCGATCACCAGCGCGTGCCGCCCCGCCATCAGAATGTTGTCCGGCTTCAGATCGCGATGCACCACGCCGTGCGCGTGCGCATAGGCCAGCGCGTCTGCCACATCGTGCAGGAGGCGGACGCTCTCCGCGATGGGCAGCTCTCCCTCTCGCGCGAGCTTCGAGCGCAGCGAATCTCCCTCAACGAATGGCATCGTGTAGTACAGCATTCCGTCTGCTTCGCCGGACGTCAGCACGGGCACGATGTGCGGATGATGGAGCTTGGCCGCGAGCTGAATCTCCCGACGAAAGCGATCCGCGCTCAGCGCGCCGCTCAGTTCTGGTGGCAGAACCTTCACCACCACGGTGCGCCCGAGCGCCGTTTCCGTTGCGACGAACACGCGAGACATCCCCCCGCCGCCCAGCTCGCGTTCGAGCGTGAATGCCGAGCCGAGACCAGCCTGGAGTCGTGTACGCAGCTCGCCACTCATTCCACGGGCCTCTGATGTTGGCGGGTGCGGCCTCGTGCAGGATTGCCGCACTGCAATATGTGCCCTGCCGCGCATCCCCGCGAGGAGCGCACACATGTATCATCGTGCGCCACGCGCTGCTGTGTCACGGCATCGTTTCGGCGACACCGTGACGGCAAATTCCCTCGTCATCGGCGAGTCATTTACGATTTCGTCCGCCGTACTGCAGGAGGTTCGGCGAACTAATGCCGGGGTCGCGGGTTCGAGTCCCGCGCCTGCTATCTATGAGTCAATCGCCTGACTGTGGTTGGTTCATGTCGTTTCGAGGGTAGTCGA
>DASXQD010000415.1:0-1564 GCA_036493195.1 Gemmatimonadaceae bacterium
CGCTGTCATCTCGCGCGATGCACGCGCACACTGTCAGCGATCACGGGGCTCCGTTAAGCTTCCATGATGTCCTTCTCAGCACTGGGTCTCGACGCTGCTCTCGTGCGCAGCGTGAAAGAGCTTGGCTTCACGCGCCCAACACCGATTCAGCACGACGCCATTCCGCCCGCGCTCGAGGGCCGCGATGTACTCGCGTGCGCGATGACGGGAAGCGGCAAGACTGCCGCATTTCTCCTTCCGATCATGCACCGCATCATGGGGAAGACGCGCGGGGTCACGCGCGCCCTCGTGCTCACACCCACGCGCGAGCTCGCGGCGCAGATCGAGCAGCATCTGCGCGAGCTCGCGACCCACACGCCGATCGAGGGTGCGGCGATCTTCGGCGGCGTGGGCATGGGCCCGCAGGAGCACGCCTTCCGCAGCGGCGTCGACATTCTGATCGCGACGCCGGGACGGCTGCTCGATCACTTTCGTCATCCGTACGCGAAGCTCGACAAGCTCGAGGTACTCGTGCTCGACGAGGCGGACCGGATGCTCGACATGGGCTTCCTCCCCGACATTCGTCGCGTGCTCAAGCATCTCCCGGCGAAACGCCAGACGCTGTTCTTCTCCGCGACGATGCCACCGCCGATCGTGACGCTCACGAAGGAGATGCTGCACGTGCCCGCGACGATCAATCTCGAGCGTCGCTCGCAGCCCGCGATCGGGATCACGCAGGCCGTGTATCCGGTGTCGCAGGAAGCCAAGCCCGCGCTGCTCCGCGAGCTGCTCAATCGCAACGCGATCGGAAATGCGATCGTGTTCACGCGTACCAAGCATCGCGCGAATCGGCTGTTCGAGAGCTGCGAGAAGGCCGGCATCTCCGTCGCACGCATCCACGGCAACCGCTCGCAGTCGCAGCGCACCGACGCGCTCGAGGGCTTTAAGTCGGGACGTTATCGCGTGCTCGTCGCGACGGACATCGCCGCCCGTGGCATCGACGTCGAGGCATTGGGTCACGTCATCAACTTCGACGTCCCGGCGGTCCCCGAGGATTACATCCATCGCGTGGGACGGACGGCACGTGCCGAGCTCACGGGTGAGGCATACACCTTCGTCTCGCCCGAAGAAGAGCGTGATCTGAGCGCCATCGAGCGCGCCGTGGGCAAGCGCCTGCCGCGCGTCGTGCTCCCCGATTTCGATTACAAGCAGCGGCCGGCCGAGCGCTTCGAGGTGCCAATTGGCGAACGGATCGCCGCGATCCGGAGCCGGAAAGCGGATGATCGCGCGCGCGCCAAGGCCAAGCTGGAGCGGCGCAACGGCGGCGGCGGCGCGGGAAGCAGCACTCCGCCCCCGCGCCCGCACCCCTCGCGCGGCCCCTCGGCAACCACTCGCGGGGACGGGCAGGGCTCGGGTGGAGGACCGCGTCGCCCAGCGTCGGGGGGAAGCCGGCGATCGGGCAGCGGTCATGGGGGCCGGGGCCAGGGCGGCTCAGGGCGGGGTGGCGGGCAGTCGTCCAGAGGCTGACCGTTCCGGAGCCCGCAACGGACGTTTGTAAACTTCGCATCCATTGGCGCGTCATTGC
>DASXQD010000416.1:0-3542 GCA_036493195.1 Gemmatimonadaceae bacterium
ATTTCGTCTCACTCGTCCAAAGATCTTCCGGCGCGGCGCGCACGTACTCCACGAGTCGCGCGTGCACCTCCTCGTGCTGCGCCAGCACCTCATCGAGCGTAAGGTGGCTGCGCTTCACCGTCATGATCGCGTTGAAGTCATCGATGCCGCCGTACTTGTCCGAGTAGCGGGGCGGGCGCTCGCCCTGCAGAATGACGGGCATGTGCTTGAGCGCCTCCTCTTCCCACCACGTGACGTGCGCGATGATGTCGCGTATCGACCACTTCCCGGTGACGTTCGGAATCATCAGCTGCTCACGCGTCAGACCAGCATACGACTGCTCGAATTCCTTCCACGGGCGGTCGAGCTTTTCCAGCACTTGCTGCGTGTCCACGGCTCGGTCTCCGGATCGGCGAGGCACCAAGAATAGCATCCGATCGCCGAAGCCGCACGCGCCGTGAGCACGCTCTCGCGGTTGAGCTATCAGGCGCCATTCGACTGGCCGCGGATGTTGCGATTTCTGCACGCGCGCTCCGCGAAGGGCGTCGAAGTCGTGCGCGACAACGTGTATTACCGAACAGTTCGACTCGGCTCGCACGCCGGCTGGATCTCTGTATGCGACGAGCCGGGAGAGTGCGCGCTGCTCGTGGAAAGCGCGCCCTCGCTCGCGCCCGCACTGCCCGCGCTGCTCGACCGCCTGCGCGATCTCTTCGATCTGCGTGCGCGACCGGATCTCATCGCTGCCCACTTCGCGCGCGATCCCGTTCTCGCCGCCTCCGTTGAGGCGCGACCCGGTCTCCGCGTTCCGGGAGCCTTCGACGGCTTCGAGCTCGCCACTCGCGCCATCCTCGGCCAGCAGATCACCGTGAAAGCGGCGACGACGATCGCCGGACGCTTTGCCGCGGCGCTTGGCGAGCCGATCCAAACGCCGCACGCAGAGATCGGGCATCTCTCACCCGTGGCAGATCGTGTTTCGGCTTCGACGATCGATGAGATCGCCTCGCTCGGCATCATCCAGACTCGCGCACGAAGCCTGATCGCCATCGCTCGGGAGCTGGAGACGGGACGACTGGTGCTCGACCCCGGCGCCGATCCGGCAACCGTGATCGCGCAGCTCGTCGAGCTGCCGGGCATCGGTGCGTGGACCGCGCACTACATCGCGATGCGAGCGCTCAAATGGGCGGACGCATTTCCGAAGGAAGACATTGCGTTGCGCAATGCGCTCGGCCGAGTCGGCGCGGCGCGCGCGGAAGAGCTCTCACAGCCGTGGCGTCCATGGCGCAGCTACGCGACGATCCATCTCTGGTGCGAGGCGGGAGAGCGTTCGAGCGGTACCAACTTTCCCTGAGTGATTGGCAAGATGATATTCATCGAATGAATAGACTGTCCGCGTGTACCCTCGCGCTGCTCGCGGGCACCCTCTCGTGCGCATCGCCCCGCCGCTCGCCGCCCGCTCCGCTGCCAACGTCCATTGCGTCCGACTCGCTGCCCAACGATGTGAAATGGGTGCGCAGCTCGGCTGAGTATCTCGCACTCACACGGGAGATCTACACGATGGCAGGCGATCGGCTTCCCGAGCTCGTGCGCGGCCTGCCCGCGCAGGGCTGGGCCGTGATTCTCGATGCGGATGAGACGGTGCTCGACAACTCCGAATACCAGCGGCGGCTTGCGGTCACGCATGCGGTGTTCGATGCGAAGAGCTGGACCGCATGGGTGACCGAGCGCGCCGCGGCTGCAGTGCCGGGAGCGGTAGGATTCACGGCGCGCGTGCATTCGCTCGGTGGGCGAGTGGCGATCGTCACCAATCGATCGATGGCCGAGTGCGATGCGACGCGCGAAAATCTGCGCGCGATCGGTGTCGAGGCGGACGTCGTGCTCTGCCAACCGGCGGGCGAGGCGGACAAGAATCCGCGCTTCCAGCGCGTGCAAGGCGGCAGTGCGGCGCCGGGATTGCCAGCGCTCTCCGTTGTGGAATGGCTCGGCGACAACATTCAGGATTTTCCGTCGCTCACGCAGGCGGTGCGAGCGGATTCTGCCGCACTCGGTCAATTCGGCAAGAGATATTTCATGCTTCCCAATCCGATGTACGGATCGTGGGAGCACGTGCACTGAGGTGGCCATGCATCCGATGCGATATCCGTTCACCGCCATTCCCGACGAGAGAATTCCGCGGGCGAGTGAACCGGCGTTTCAGCACATGCTGGATACGTACGCGAGCGAGACGAACAAGGTCGTCTCCGTCTGGCGCGAGTTCGGCGACGACGATCTCGCCTTTCGTCCGCATGCGCGCTCGACCTCGGTCGGTGACATTTTCAAGCATCAGCTGCTCTCCGAGCGGCGGTTCTTCGGAGAGTTCATCGGGTCGCCGGAGCCGGCGCCCGCCGATGTGCTGCCATCGCAGCTGACGGTCGCGACCGCCGTTGATCGACTCACGCAGCTCGTGGCGGCGCGAATGACGTTTCTGGCGGAGCAGCCCCGGGAATGGTGGCTCGTGCGCGTGCCATTTTTCGAGGTGGAACGCGAGCGCATCTGGATTTTCTGGCGGCGCGTGCTGCACACGGCGCATCATCGTACGCAGCTGAGCGTGTATCTGCGAATGATGGATCGCAGCGTGCCACCCACGTATGGCCCGACCGCAGACGTGAAGTGGGACGGCGCAGATCCGACGAACAGCGTGAGCGCGGCGGGAAGAAAGTAGAAGCGAAACACGGACGCGAAAAAGCGCGCGAGCAGTACGCCCGCGCGCTCACCATCGCGATGATCCGTTCGCGAGGATCAGTCCTTCCTGTTCGCCATCAAGCGTTCCGTGAACTCCAGTCGCTGCTCGAGCTCCGCGATTCGACTCTCGAGCGACTCGACGAGCGTTCTGTCGGGCTGCGCGAGCGGCTGCGGAATCGCAGGCACCTGTTGCTGCTGTTGCTGCGCCCACTGCGCATTGCGTGTGTCACCCCACGGTCCCCAACCAAACGGCGCGTAGCCGAACGGGCCACCCATCGCCCATCGGCGGCGCATGAATCGGCGCTGCGATCTGAACACGAAGAACAGCGCCACGAAAAGCCAGAATATCGGGTGAAATCTGAACATCGGTCCCTCCGTCGATCGATCAGGTCGAGCTGTTGGGGGTGGAGTTCGGAGCTGCGGGCGGATTGAACGCTTCCTCGATGTCGGCCGCGGCCTTCCGAAGGATCTCGGCCGCGCGTGCGAGCGCAGGATCATCGGGGCCGCGACGCCACGCGCGCTTGAACGTGACGGCCGCCAGATGGGCGAACGCCTGGTGCATGTCGCCGCTGCTTCCACCCGTGAACTCGCGCACGGTCTCGCGCACGCGATCGAAGATCTCGTCGAGCACACCGCGATGCTCCTCGAGGTACTTGGCGCCCTCGGGCGTCACGTGATAGACCTTCTTCCCGTCGGTCTCCACCACGCGCACGTAGCCCTCGTCCTCGAGCAGTTGCAGCGTGGGGTACACAGTGCCCGGCGATGGCGTGTAGAGCCCGCCGAACTTTTCCTCGAGCGCGCGGATCACTTCGTAGCCGTGTCGCGGCTTCTCGGTGAGCAGGCGC
>DASXQD010000417.1:0-13524 GCA_036493195.1 Gemmatimonadaceae bacterium
ACCGATCGGCGTGATGTACGACTTCGGATGGGCCAAGTGCGGCATCAGCCCCGATGGAATGGGCGCAGTCGTCGCCGGCGTCGATCTCGCGACGGTCTGCGCTGGACAGCCCAAGGGCGCGACGTACATCGGTCCCGACGGATTCCCCGTTGGGGATCCGAACCAGCGCATCATCGGTGACCCGAATCCGAAGTGGACCGGAAGTCTCCGCACAGCGCTCACGATCAAGAAGTTCCAGGTCTCCGGGCTCCTCGACTTCAAGCACGGCGGCGTGATCAACAACGGCACCAAGGGCGCACTCTACGCCTACGGCACACACAAGGACACGCAGCAGCGCGCCGACTGCACCTTCGACGCCGCCGGCAACACCGTGTGCTCCGGCAATCTCAAGACATTCGGGCAGGGTGGCTGGTACGATGGTCCGGTCGTCGGACCCGGTGCCGGTACGGCCGTTCCGATCGGCGTGAACTGGTTCTCGGAATCTCCCGCGCTGTTCTTTGCCGGCTTCAACGAGCCGTTCAACGAGAATGGCGGCTACGTGAAGCTGCGTGAGATCTCGGTCGGCTACACGTTCGCCACGAGCTTCGTCAAGAACACACTCGGCCTCTCGAGCGTCGATGTGCGGCTGGCCGGTCGCAATCTCAAGACGTGGACCAGGTACACCGGTTACGACCCGGAGACCAATCTGGGTGGTGCAACCGGGCACTCCCTGGGCCTCGATTATTTCAACCAGCCGCAAACTCGCTCGTACGTGATCACGTTCGGCCTCAACCGCTAACCGACCGGAGGACTCGCAATGCGAAAGTCATTGATGCTCGCGGGAGCCGCGTCGATCGCGCTCACCGCCGCGGCGTGTACCAGCTTTCTCACGGACACAAAGGCAAGCACGGATCCCAACAATCCACCAATCGCGACGAGGTTCCAACTGCTCACCGGCGTTCAGGCCGCGCAGTTTCTGGAGCAGGAAGGGAACGCGCCCTTCCTCGTCTGTCTCTGGATGCAGCAGTGCCAGGGTGTAGGCGGCCGCTTCGTGGACCAGGAGAGCCAGTACGCCATTACCAATGCCACGACGAATCCCGAATTCGCGGGCGTCTACGGCACTGGCGGCCTGCTCGACATCAAGGCGATCGAAGCCAGCGCCGACAGCGCTGGTGATCAGCAGTTCAAGGGCGTCGCGGAAGTGTGGGAGGCGCTCGTGATTGGTACCGCAGCGGACCTGTGGGGAGACATTCCGTATCGGGAGGCCGCGGGGAATATCGACAAGCCCCACTACGATCCGCAGCTCCAGGTCTACGATGACGTGGAGGCAAAGCTCGATCAAGCCATCGCAGATCTGGCTGGTGCCGGGCCGGGAACCGGAACCAACGATTTCGTCTACGGCGGTGATGTGACCAAGTGGACTGCGGCAGCGAATACGCTGAAGGCGCGCTACCATCTGCACATGGTGGAGGTGCGCGGAAATTCGGAGTACCAGAAAGCCATCGACGCGGCAACGAATGGCATTGCGTCACACGACGGGGATTTCCTGACGGCTCACACCACCGCCACCCTCGAGCGGAACGTCTGGAATCAGTTCCAGGAATCGTCGGGTTTCGGCGATGACCTGGTAGCGGGCGCGACGCTCGTCAATATCATGAACGCGCAAAACGATCCGCGTCGTGCGCAGTACTTCGGGAAGACGCCGAATGGCAACTACGGAGGCGTCGACGTCAATGGCTCGGTCGGGCCGAACGGCATCTCCGGAATCAGGGGCACACGAAACAACGGGACCTTCCGCCAGCCGATCGTCACGAGCGATGAGAACTCGCTGATTCTGGCCGAGGCGAACTTCGTGCTCCATGGCGCCGGGGCTGCGCAGCCGTTTCTGGATCAGGAGCGGACGAGCAACGGACTCTCGTCGATTCCTGCCACGATGCAGTCGATCATGACAGAGAAGTACATCGCACTCTTCCAGAACGTGGAAGTTTGGAACGACTGGAAGCGCACCTGCATTCCGGCGCTCACCGCCTTCCCATCGGCCACGTTCGGCCATGAGATTCCGGGGCGCTTCTACTACGGCTCCAGTGAGGAAGCGAGCAATCCGAACACTCCATCGGCGACGCAGCAGCTGCAGCACGGCGGCGACGTCGTGAGCGGCGCCGGCATCAACGGCTTCCGCAATCCCAACGACCCGAACCCCTGCCCGGCGCCCTGACGCTGGCGATCTCGAACGAAAAAGCGCGCAGCTCGCCGAAGGTCGGCGGGCTGCGCGCTTTCCTTCGGGCTATTGTTGCGACTGCTCCACCACCACGGCCGTGCCGTAGCACAGCACCTCCGTCACTCCCTGGCCGATCTCTGTTGCGTCGTACCGCACACCGATCACCGCATTGGCGCCGAGTGCGGCGGCGTGACCCATCATGAGATCGAAGGCATCGTTGCGGGTCTTCTCGCACAGCTGCGTGTAGATCGTGATGTTGCCGCCCACGATCGTCTGTAGCGCCGCGCCGAAGCTTCCGACAATGGATCGCGAGCGAACGATGATCCCGCGCACGACTCCGAGGGATCGCGTGATCCTGTAGCCATCGATGGTGAATGCGGTGGATGTAAAGGCCTGCTGCATCTTCGGCTCCGCTGAGGGTTGCGCGATGATCGCGCTCGTGCGGTGTCCGCGCAATCCCGAGGCGACCTATCCCGCTGGCGAGCCCACCGATAAAATTCCTCGTCCTCGACCCCGACGAGATGCGCACTCCATCGATCGTATTCGCGACCCTACTCGCGGCCGCCTCTCCGGCTGTCGCGCAAGGCGGCACCGATCTCAGCGTCGACGCCATCACGCACGGCGCGTTCGCCGGAGCACGAATGCCCGAGCCGCAGTGGCTCGCGGACGGTAGCGCCTACTTCGATCTTCGCCCAACCGCGGATGGCGGCAGCGAGATCGTACGCGTGAGCGCTGCCACCGGTGCAACGACGGTCGTCGCTCCCGTGCAAGCGCTCGTGTCCAACGGCACGAAGCTCAAGGTGGAGAGCATCTCGATCTCCCACGACGCCACGAAGATCCTGCTCTTCCACAACTCCGTTCGCGTTTGGCGGCAGAACACGCGCGGCGTCTACGACGTGCTCGACGTCGCCACTGGCCGCGTCACCCCGCTCTCGACCGCGGCGGGGCTGCAGATGTTCGCGAAGTTCTCTCCCGATGGTAAGCGCGTCGGTTTCGTGCGCGCGAACAATCTCTTCGTCACCGATCTCGCCACGCACGAGGAGCGCGCGCTCACGAACGAGGGAAGCGACGTGATCATCAACGGCACGAGCGACTGGGTGTACGAGGAGGAGCTCGCGATCCGCGATGCGTTTCGCTGGAGCCCAGACTCGAAGCGGATCGCCTTCTGGCGCTTCGATCAGTCGCCCGAGCCGATCTTTCCCATGATCGACGAGCTGTCGCTCCAGGCGAAGATGATTCCCGAGCGGTATCCGCGACCCGGCGACCGGAACGCGAAGGTGACCGTCGGCGTAGTGAACGCGGACACTCGGCAGACCACATGGTTGCACACCGGCGATGGCGAGTACATCGCGAGCATGGCGTGGGCCGGCCCCGACAGCGTCGCGATTCAACGGATGCCGCGAACGCAGAACCAGATCGATCTTCTCATGCTCAGCGCTGCCTCGGGCGACGGACGCACAATGCTCACCGAGCGCAGCTCCGCATGGGTGGATGTGGATGACGCGACACCGTACTGGCTCGCGAACGGAACGATGTTCCTGTGGCCCAGCGAGCGCAGCGGCTGGCGCCAGTACTATCTGTACAAGCGCGATGGCACGCTCGTGAATCGCGTGACGAGCGACGGGGTGGACGTCTCATCGCTGGCAGGGGTGGATGAGAAGCGTGGCTACGTGTACGCGATCGCGGCCGCACCGACGCCGATGCAGCGACAGCTCTTTCGGTATCCGCTCAAGGGCGGCTCGGAGATGCGCGTGACCGCCGAGCCGGGCTCGCACCGCGTGAGCATCTCTCCCGATGCCACTGTCATGGTCGACATCCACTCCACGGCGCAGCTCCCCGGTGCGGCGTTGCTCGTGTCGCTGAGCACCGGCGGCGCGCGGCACATGCTCGAGGCGAACGCCGAGTTGCGGAAGACGCTCGCGGGACTCACGCGCGCGCCGGAGTTCTTCCAGGTACCGATGCCGGATGGCACGAAGCTCAACGCCTCTCGCATTCTGCCGCAGGCATTCGACAGCACGCGCAAGTATCCGGTGCTCATGTACGTGTACGGCGGCCCGACATCGCAGACGGTGCTCGATGACTACGGCGGCGATCGGTATCTCTGGCACCAGATGCTGGCGCGCAAGGGCTACATCGTGGTCAGTGTCGACAATCGCGGGACCGGTGCTCGCGGCAGCGCCTTCCGACACATCGTGTACGAGCATCTCGGAATCCACGAGTCCGACGACCAGATTGCGGCCGCCAAGTGGCTGGCCACACAGCGCTGGGTCGATCCGGCGCGCATCGGCATCTGGGGCTGGAGCTACGGCGGCTACATGACGGCGCTGACCGCTTTTCGGGGAGGCTCGCTCTTCCGCTCAGCGATGTCGGTGGCGCCGGTGACGGATTGGCGACTGTACGATGACATCTACACCGAGCGCTACATGCGCACGCCCGCGGAAAACGCGGCTGGCTACGAAGAAGGCGCGCCGCTCAAGTACGTGAAGGGCCTCGCGTCGAGCTATCTCCTCGCGTATGGCACGGGCGACGACAATGTGCATCCGCAGAACTCGATTCAGCTCGTGGACAAGCTCGAAGAAGCGAACAAACAGTTCGAGCTCATGGTGTATCCCGGGCGTACGCACGCCATCTCGGGCGGAAACTCGCGCACGCATCTGTTCACGCTGCTCACGAACTTCGTCGAGCAAACGCTCGGCCCCTCCGCGCAGCGCATCAATCCGTGAGGGGCACGTCGATGCTCGCCAGCGTCGCGCTCGCGGTCAGCGCGTGCGCGCACGGAGGGAAGGGCAGCGAGTCGCGTATTCATATTCCGGAAGAACCAATCGCGTCGCCGGAGACGAGGGCAGAGCGCACGTCATTCGCAGAGACGTCGACGTACGCAGACGTGATCGCATTCATCGACTCGCTCCAGCGCCGCGGCGTTCCGATGTCACGCCAGGAGCTCGGCCGCACGAACGAGGGGCGCGTGCAGCCACTGCTCGTGCTCTCGCGCCCGCAGGTGTCGACGCCCGAGGAGGCGCGCGCGCTCAAGCGTCCGATCGTCTACGTGCAGGCGAACATCCACGCGGGCGAGGTCGAAGGAAAGGAGGCGCTCCTCGCGCTCGTGCGCGACCTTGCGAGCAGGAAGAACAACGTACTCGACTCGATCGTGCTGATTGCGATTCCCATCTACAACGCGGATGGCAACGAGCGCGTCAAGCCGCAGGCGGTGAATCGCACGGAGCAGAATGGTCCCGAGATGGTGGGCCAGCGCCCGAACGCGCAGATGCTCGATCTGAACCGCGACTACGTAAAAGCCGAAGCGCCGGAGACGCGTGCGTCGCTGGCGGCGTTCGAGAAGTGGAATCCGGATGTATTCGTGGATCTCCACACGACGGATGGAAGCTTCCATGGCTATGCGCTCACCTACGCGCCGTCGCTCAACCCTGCCGCTCGAGTCGCTGGTGCGTACACGCAGGACTCGCTCCTCCCGGAGCTGCAGCGTCGCATGAAGACGCGCTCTGGCTTCGATGTGTTCGACTACGGCAACTTCGACACGCAGTACGAGGAACGCGACATCACGGACACCGTGAAGAGCGGCTGGTTCAGCTACGATCATCGCCCGCGCTTCGGCACCAACTACTTCGGCCTCCGCCAGCGCATCTCGATTCTGAGCGAAGCCTATTCGCACGATCCGTTCAAGCGCCGTGTCGAGTCGACGTACTCTTTCGTGCGTCAGCTCTTGTCACTCGTGGCCGAGCACGGAGCGCGCATCCGCGATATCGCGAGCAGCGCGGATTCTGCATTCGCACGTGGAGATTTCACCACGCCCATTCCCATTCGGTCCCGTCTCACGACGTCGCCTCGTACGCTGCCCGTGACCTTCGAGGTGATGTCGCACACCGGAGACTCGTCGCTCACGCAGCCTGGTGTGCCGCGCGGCTATCGCAGAACCGGTGTGATGAAGACGCAGCCGATGCCGGTGTACGACCGATTCGAGCCCGTGCTCTCGCGCACAATTCCGCGCGCATGGCTGCTTCCGGCCAGCGACACGCTGGCAATCAGACTTCTTCGCGAGCACGGAATTCGCGTTGAGCGTCCGGAGAGCGGAATGACGGACGCACACATCAGCCGCTTCGTGATCGACTCGCTTCACACGCAGCCCAGGGAATTTCAGGGACATCACGAGATGCAGCTCTCCGGGAGCTGGCACGACGCAATCGTGCCGTTTCCTGCCGGGTTGCTGCTGGTGCGCGGCAACCAGACGCAGGCTGTGGCTGCACTCTACATGCTGGATCCGGAGAGCGACGATGGGCTCGTGACCTGGAACGTGTTCGACAGCGAGCTCGCAGCCGGAAAATTCTTCCCCGTGTGGCGGGTGGACGAGATGCCAGCCGCCGTGCACTGACGCGGAGTGCGGGCTAGCTTGCATGCAAGGAGACCGCTCGTACGGCCTCTCTTCTCAAACCGACATCCATGCTTCGACAGAGTCTGCTCTATCTCTCCAACCAGCCGCGTATCTTCAGGCTGGTGCGCCGAAATGGATTTGCCAAGCGGTTCGCGTCGCGCTTCGTTGCCGGGGAAACCCTCGAGACGGCACTCGATGCGGTGAGAGCGCTGAATGCGCGCAAGATCACCGCCTCGCTCGACCTCCTCGGCGAAAGCGTGACCTCCGAGCCCGAAGCGCGCGCAGCGTCCCGGGAATACATCACGATGCTCGACCGTATCCACGAGCAGCGACTCGATGCGAACGTATCGGTCAAGCTCACGCAGATGGGACTCGACCTGGATGAAGAGCTCTGCGTCGAGATCATGCACTCGATCCTCGCGCGCGCACGCGAGTACAACACCTTCGTGCGACTCGACATGGAGGGAAGCGCCTACACCGAGCGCACGCTGCGGCTGTTCGAGGATCGCCTCTACCCGAACTACCGTGAGAACGTCGGTATCGTGTTGCAGAGCTATCTCTATCGCACGAGCGCCGATGTGGAGCGCGCGATCATGCTCAAGTGTCGCGTACGACTCTGCAAGGGTGCGTACAAGGAGCCCGCGTCGGTTGCGTATCCGGACAAGAAGGATGTGGACGACAACTACGTGCGCTGCATGGAGAAGCTCATTCAGGACGGCAACTATTCCGGTATCGCGACGCACGATCCCTCCATCATCGAAGCGGCGAAGCGATTCGTGAAGGAGAAGGCGATCCCGCCGGCGCGATTCGAGTTCCAGATGCTGTACGGCGTGCGTCGCGACATGCAGGACCAGCTCGTGCGCGAGGGCTACAACATGCGCGTCTACGTGCCATTCGGGACGCAGTGGTATCCGTATCTCATGCGACGCCTCGCCGAACGCCCCGCCAATCTCGCGTTCATCACCGGCAACGTCATGCGCGAGATGATGAGCGGCTACAAGCAGTAAATGGCGCGACATGAGCCGCCCGATCACAGCCGCGGAGATGAGCGCACGCTCGGCGGCTACATGGCGGTTCACGCGCGGCCGGCAGCCTTCGAAGGCGCCGATGGCCGCTCCTACACGGTCGCGATCGAAACGGATGAGACGGGTGAGCGCACGCGCCCCGTCGGTGGCTATCTGCTCTTCGTGCGCTGGGGCGGCGAGCAGCCCGAGGTCACCGGACACATCGAGACGCCCTTTCTCGCCTGGGGCGCGACCACCGAAGAGGCGAGCCAGGCGATCGGCGCGCTCTCGCTGCACGAGGTGAAGCGCCAGCTCGACCTGCTGGTCACCGCTAAGGCGCCTTCAGCGCGGCCATGGTGGGACGCAATGCGCGACGAGGGCACGGAGCATGATAGCTGATGCGCGTGCGATGACCGAAGCACCGACCGATGTACGGGGCGTGGTGATGAACGGTACGGGCGGTGTCTGGACCGTTCGCACCCAGAGCGGCGCGCAGCACGCAGCCACCCTGCGCGGCCGCCTGAAGCTGGAGGGCTCCGACAAGATCGCCGTGGGCGATGACGTGCGACTCGAAGAGGAGGAACGAGGCGGCAGCTGGGTGATCGCCGAGATCTTCCCGCGCCGCTCACGGCTCGCGCGCCGGGCGCCGGGCGGAGCGCATGGCGAGCGCGTGGTCGTCGCGAACATCGATCAGGTCATCGTGGTGTTCGCCCTCGCGAAGCCAGAGCCGCATCCGCGCATGCTCGACCGCTTCCTCGTGATCGCAGCGGCGAACGACATCCACGCGTGCATCGTTCTCAACAAGCGCGAGCTGGTCGACTCGCTCCCGCCGTGGGTCGAAGAATACCGGCTCGCCGGATATCCCATCCTCATCACGAGCGTGAAGGCCCGCATCGGACTCGACGAGCTCGCGAGCGCGCTGCACGGCCGCAGATCCGCGCTGAGCGGGCCGTCGGGCGTCGGAAAGTCGTCGCTGCTCAACGCGATCTATCCCGGGCTCAACCTGCGCGTTGGCGAGATCAGTGATTCCGTGAACAAGGGGCGACACACGACGGTCGGCGCCGCAATGCATCCGCTTCCCGACGGTGGCTTCGTGGTCGACACGCCTGGGTTGCGCGAGATCGGCGTGTGGAATCTGCACTCCGGCGAGCTCGATGAATGTTTCCTTGAATTCAGACCATTTCTGGGACTGTGCAGATTCGGCGACTGCCATCACGTACGCGAGCCCGGATGCCGCGTGCGCGAGGCCGTGGCTGCGAAGCTGATCGGCGCCTCGCGCTACGACAGCTTTCTCAAGCTTCTGAGCGAGCTCGAGCTATTGGAAAAGGATCCCTATTGAGCTCCATCGCCACGCGGGTTGCGCGCGCGCGATCGACCGCCATCGCGACGAGAGTCGGTGCGCCCTGGGCGAAGATCGTCGCCTGGCTCGAGCAGCGTGACTGGGATGAGGGCACGCAGCTCATGCTGTTCGCGCTCCTCATTGGCGCCGCCAGTGCGCTCGGAGTCGTGGCCTTCTACCGGCTCATCGATCTCGCGTACGCGCTGCTCGTTACCAGAATCGGCGAGCATCTCGTTCCAACCGCCGCGGCCTTCTATCGGCCACTCGTCACGGCGCTCGCGCTCTGGATCGCGTGGTCGATCGTGCGTTGGGCGAAAATCCCCGAGGGTCAGACGGTGCCCGATGTGCAGCTCGCGGTGGCCAAACGCGGTGGCATCGTGCGCTTTCGCCCTGTTGTGGTTCGCACGCTCGCGGCCGTGGTCACGCTCGCCGGCGGCGGATCTGCCGGCAGCGAGGGACCGACCGCGGTGCTCGGCTCGGCCATCGGTTCGATGACCGGACGCGCGATGCGCTTCCAGCCGCGCCGCCTCAAGATTCTCGTCGGGTGCGGCGCCGCGGCGGGAATTTCCGCCGCGTTCAACGCACCGTTCGCCGGCGCGTTCTTCGCCCTCGAGGAAGTTCTTGGCTCCTTCTCGATCGGCGCCTTCAGCCCCGTGGTGATCGCGAGTGTCGTCGCGGCGATCACCGTACGCCCATTCCTCGGCTCGCATCCCGCATTCCACATCCCGCCGTACGGCAGCATCCGGCCACTCTCGATCGTGCTGCTCTATCCGCTGCTCGGGATCGCATGCGGCCTCGCCTCAGCGCTGTACTCCAGGCTCTACTTCGCGACTGCCGATGCATTTCAGCGCGTGCGCCCAACCTGGCTCCGTCCGCTGCTCGGCGGTCTCGCGGTGGGGCTCCTCGGCTACTCCGGCGGCGGACTTCTCATGGGCACCGGACATCTGGCGATTCCGATCGAGATATTCGGCGGCATTACCTGGTATCTGCTGATCGGCTTCGCGCTCGCAAAGATGCTCGCGACCTCGCTCACGCTGGGATCCGGCGGCTCGGGAGGACTATTCACGCCCACGCTCTTCGTGGGTGCGGCGTTCGGTGGCGGGATCGGTGTGCTCGCGAATCAGCTGCTGCCGCACTTCGGATTGCATCCGCAGGCGTGGGCGCTCGTGGGCATGGCAGGACTGATCGCTGGAACCGTGCATGCGCCGATCACGGCGATCTTCATGGTCTTCGAAATGACGGACGACTACAACCTCGTCCCGCCGCTCATGATCGTATCCGTGATCGCGCTGGCCACGGCGCGCCGGTTCGCGAAGCACGGATTGTACGACGGCTGGCTTGCGCGGCGCGGCGAGCATCTCGCGCACGGCGCGGACCGCGCGATCATGCACCGCCTGCTCGTGCGCGATGTGATGAGCTCCGCAGCCGTACGCGTGGCTCCCAGTGCGACACTGGCCGAGGTGGTGGCGGCATCGTCGGAATCACGTCTCACCACGATTCCCGTAGTGGACGATGACGGTGTGCTCCACGGCGTCATCACGTTCGCAGAGCTGCGGCTGGTGCTGCTCGATCGCGGCGAGCTCGCGCCTCTGCTACTCGCTGCCGATCTCAGCGAGCCGACGGAGATTGCCCTGGCGACGGATACGGTGCAGACGGCGCTCTCGAAGCTCAACGCGCGCGCCGCCGATCTACTTCCGGTAGTCGAGAGCGAGGAACATCCGAGCTTTCTTGGCGTGCTCACACGAGATGACATTCTCGCGTCGTACGAGCGCGAGCTGATGCATCACGTGTGACCGCGATTGCGGCGCCGATCAGAACGACGTGATCAGCGCGCGCGAGACCTTCAACGAATCGCCGACGAATGCGAAATGCGTATCGCGCATGTATTTGCGCGAGGCGTCGCGGATCTGTTCGGGTGTCACGGCGCGCAGCTGCTCCACGAATTGTCCCGCCAGCCGGTAATCGCCGCCGTACAGCTCCGCCCGCGCGATCTGGTTCGCCTGCTCGGCGTCCGTCTCGTTGTTCAGGAAGTACTCGGTGATGAACTGCTGCACGATGACGTTGAGATTCTCGCGATCGAGCAGCGTGTTCTGCATGCGTCCGATCTCGCGGCGCATGATGCCGAGCACCGAATCCGGATAGACCGTGGTGACATAGAGTCCGCCGGACGCGATCGCGCGCTCGATGAACGGCGCGGACACGTCGTACGTCAGATTTCGGCGTACGCGAATCTCCGTGAACATGCGGCCGCTGAGCACTGAGGTAGCGATTCGAAGCGCCTGGTAGTCCGGACTGGTCGATCGCGGTCCCGCGTAGTAGCCCAGCAGGTAATTGGTCGGCAGCGGACGCTGCACGAACAGCACGTCGGCCGGCCGCGAGATCGGGTCTGGCGGCGGTGTCCACTTGTAGTCGCCATGCGGCAGTGCGCCGAGCGTGGGCGCGATGAGCTTCTCGAGCCGCGCGCGCTCGATGTTTCCCACCACCACGAGCAGCATGCGCGACGTCACCATCTGCGTCGCGCGATATTTCTGCAGATCCGCGATCGTGATCGAGGAGAGCGAGCGCTCATCACCGGTTGCCTGAAGCGCGTACGGCTGGCCCGCAAAGAGCAGGCTGTCGGCGAGTCCCTGCACGAGATCATCGGGCGAATCGTTGCGCTGGCGCACGCCGGCCAGCACCTGCGAGCGAATGAACTCCACATCCTCCGGCGCGAGCGTCGGATTGATCAGTCGGTCGGCGAGAATCGCCCACGTGCTGTCGAACGTGTCGCGCGTGCCGCGGAAGCCGAACATCGTCCAGTCATCGCGCGGCTCGACCACGATCGCGCTGCCGAGCGCCGCCATCTTCGCGCGGATCGCATCGCGCGAGTAGTGCTTCGTTCCGCGCTCCGACGCCCAGAGCAGCAACGGCTCGGTGCCGGCCGTCTGCGGGGTAGCCTGCTCATTGCCGCCAAGCAGATACAGATTCGCGGCGACGACGTCGTTCGCGGCGTTGCGTCGGAGAATGACGTGCACGCCGCCGACATCGAACACGGATGTCGAGGTGTCGGCGGTGGCGCTCACGGCGGCGTGCGCCTGCGCGGCCGCTACACTCGCCGAAGCAAGAGATGCGACAGCGCCGACTGCGGCGATCGCGCTGAAGCGCGACACGAAGCGGCGGCTCATTGCACACCTACGACATTCGCGCGCTCGCCCTGGATCAGCTCTTCCTTCGTCAGGTTCAGGGTCTTCCGGTCTTCCGGTGAGAGCAGCACTCCCGTGACGTGCGGCTTGCCGACGATGTACGTGTGTGCGTACGCGCGAAGATCCGCGGGCGTGCGTTTGGCCATGTTGTCGATGTAGCCCATGTAGTATTCGAGACCGGCAACGCTCCACCAGAACCCGAGCTCGTGCGCGAAGCCCGACGCGCGCTCGAGTCCGAGCACCGTGCCGACCGCGCGCTGCTGCTTCTGGGGACCCAGCTCGGCCGCCGTGAAGTAGCCCGGCTGGTCGAACTTCGCGACTTCCTCATCGAGCGCCGCGAGGGCAGGGCGGAGCTTGTCGGCGGTGGTCTCGCCGCTGATCGTGATCGGTCCCGTGTGATTCAGCGTGTAATAGTTCACGAGAATCGAGTGCCACAGTCCGCTGTCCACGAGGCGTCGCTGGAACGCGGAGCCATCCTGGTTGAGGATGCCCGAGAACACATCGGCCGCGTACGTCGCATCCGGATCCTTGCCCACGCTCGGCCCCTGCCACTGCACCTCCACGGCGACCGTGTTCACGGGCTGCTCGACGATCACCGCGTTGTTTCCGGTGAGCGGGGGAATCGGCGGAATGGGATTCGCCACGAACGGATCCTCGCTGCGCGGGATGTCGCCGTAGATGCCGGCTGCCAGGCGGAACACCGAGTCGGGATTCACATCTCCCGCCACGATGAGCGCGGCATTGTTCGGCACATAGTAGCGATGCTGGATGAGGCGCATCTTCTCGGGCGTCGTGGTGCGCACGATGTCGCGGTCGCCGATCTTGTTCTTGCGACTCCACTCGGTGGTGTAGAGCGCGTGGCCCATCTGCTCGTCGAGCTTGAAATAGGGGCTCGACTCCTGGCGATCGTACTCGCCGATCACCACTTCGCGCTCGGTCGCGAGCTCGTCCTCGCGGAAGAGCGGCGAGCGGAAGGCCGAGGCGAGGAAGCGCATGCCGCCGACGAGACTATCCGCGGGAACCGTGAGGTAGTACTGCACCACCTCCTCCTGCGTTTGCCCATTGAACACTGCCCCCAGCTCCGCGGCGCGATCGATGAACTGCTCGGGCTCGGGATAGTCCTTGTTGCTCTTGAAGAACATGTGCTCGTACATGTGCGCGAGCCCCTCGTATTCGTGCGTCTGCGTGAACGAGCCGTTGCGCACGTCCATCTCGACGGTGGCGAGCGGCACGCCGTGATTCTCGACGACGATCACCTCGAGACCGTTCGACAGCACTTTCTGGTGGATGATCTTCTCGAGCTTGGCGCGCTGCGAGAGCACGGGCGGCGTCGCAGTCGCCAACCGGGTCGCAGTCTTCTGCTGCGCCGGGAGCGCGCCCGCGATGAGCGCGGACAGGCACAGGACGGCGACCCA
>DASXQD010000418.1:0-3853 GCA_036493195.1 Gemmatimonadaceae bacterium
AACAAGGGACTGCCCCCGGGCGTGCTCGGGCGCATCGGCGTCGAGGTGTCGCGCGCCAAGCCTTCACTCGTGTGGGCGCTGATCGAGGCGGATTCCGGCGGCCTGTATCGCTCGGACGACGCGGGCGCCACGTGGCGATTCGTCAACGGCGATCACCGTATTCGCGAGCGCGCCTGGTACTACATGCGGATCATGGCGGATCCCGTCGACACAAATCTGATCTATGCGCCGAACGTCTCGCTCATGAAGAGCACCGATGGTGGCAAGCATTTCGTCAGGCTCCCCGAGCCGCACGGCGACAACCACGATCTCTGGATCGCGTCGAACGACGGCGCGCGCATGATTCAGTCGAGCGATGGCGGCGCGAGCGTGTCGTACACGCGCGGCGAGACGTGGACCGATCAGGACTATTCGACGGCGCAGTTCTATCATGTCGAAACCACGAATCACTTTCCCTATCGCGTCTGCGGCGCGCAACAGGACAATTCCGGCGTGTGCGGTCCGAGTCGTTTTCCCGGAGGCATTCCGCGCAGCGAGTGGTACGACGTGAGCGGCGAGGCCGGCTTCGTGCAAGCGCGCCCGGATCAGCCGGACATCACGTACGGTGGTGACAACAGCGGTTTCATCGGCCGGCTCGATCATCGCACGGGATTCTTCCGGCTCATTGACGTGTGGCCGGAGAGTCCGGACGGACATCCCGCGAGCGAGGCGAAGTACCGCTTCCAGTGGACGGCTCCGCTCCTGCTCTCGCCGCACGACCCGCACACCCTCTACGCAGGCGGCAATCGTCTCTTTCGCACGCTCACGGAGGGACAGAGCTGGAGCGCCGTTTCACCGGACCTCACACGCCATGATCCATCGACGCTCGGAATTTCCGGCGGCCCGATCACCTCGGATCAGACGACGGCCGAGTACTACGCCACGATCTTCGCGCTCGCGGAGTCGCCGCTCGCGAAGGGTGAGCTCTGGACCGGATCGGACGACGGGCAGCTGCACCTCTCGCGCGACGCCGGCGCGACGTGGAGCGACATCACGCCCAAACAGTTCGGAGATTTCACGCGTGTGTCGAGCATCGAGCCGAGCCACTTCGCGCGCGGAACGGCCTACGTCGCCGTGAATCGCTACCAGCTCGAGGACATGAAGCCGTACATCTGGAAGACCACCGATTACGGCAAGAGCTGGTCGCGTCTCGATGGTGGGCTTCCGCCCACCGAGTTCGTTCGCGTGGTGCGCGAGGATCCCGTGCGCAAGGGACTGCTGTTCGCGGGCACGGAGCGCGGCGTGTGGGTGAGCTTCGATGATGGCGCAACATGGAAATCATTGCGGCGCAATCTGCCGATCGTTCCGGTGCACGATCTCGCGATCAAGGATGGCGATCTGGTCGCCGCGACGCACGGTCGCGGATTCTGGATTCTGGACGACATCTCGCCGCTCCGGCAGATGACGGAGCAGACGGCGAGCGCTGCCGCGCATCTGTTCAAGCCGAAAGACGCGTGGCGGGTGATCTGGGGCAATCCCGAGGAGCCGGACGCCGCGCGTCCCGTGGGAATGAATCCGCCCGACGGCGCGTTGATCTACTACTCGCTGGCCGAGCCGCGCCAACTCGTGACCGTCGACATTCTCGACGCGCGTCACCATCTCATCAAATCGTTCTCGAGCGAGCAGGACTCACTGTCCCGCGTGGATAGTGTGCACGCCGACAGCCTGCATCACATCGAGGTCGACAGCACGCGGCGCGTGCGCAACGACTCGCTCGCGAAGGCGGGCAAGCAGCCCGACACCTCCAAGGTGGTGTACGGCGGCGAAGAGTCCGGACTCGGCGAGGAGGAAAAGCCGTGGCCTCAGCGTGTGCCACCGCAGCCACGCGCGCCTGACAAGCAGGGGCTCAATCGCTTCGCGTGGAACCTGCGCTATCCCGAGGTTCAGGGCTTCGCAGGAATGGTGGACATTCTCACGAGCGGTCCGATCGCGCTGCCGGGTCGCTACTGGGCACGGCTGCACGTGGGCAACTACGTGGACTCGGCGAGCTTCGTGCTCAAGGAAGATCCGCGCGTGAAAGCCACCCCCGCCGATGTTGCCGCGCAGTTCGCATTCCTCGAGCAGGTTCGCGATACGGTGAATGCGGGAACAACGGCGATCATCACCATTCGCAATGTTCGAGCGCAGCTGGATGACCGGCTCGCGTCGGTGCACGGCAGCGATAGTACCGCGCTCCTGCCCGCCGCCACCGAGTTGCGAGATTCACTCATGGCCGCCGAACAACGGTTGTATCAGATCCATCTGCGCGCAGATGAGGATGCGCTCAACTATCCGGCGGCAGTGGTCGAGCGCATCAGCGCGCTCTCGGCGCAGGTGTCGGCGGTCACCGATCGTCCAACCGATCAGCAGGTGGGCGTGTTCCGTCAGTTCGCGCCGATACTGCAGCGGAATCTGGTGTCCTACAAGCACGTGCTTGCGGTCGAGCTTCCGAAGATCAATGAAAAGTTGCAGAAGCTGGGGAAGCCGGTGATTCAGCCGCAGGCGAAGGAGCTGCGTCCGCCCAAGACCGTCGCTTCGATTCTGCACGGAAGGTGATTCCGGGATCACGACGCACCGGCGCGCACTCCGGCGCCGGTGGGTCGTGTGATCGCCAGTCGCGACTCGTCCTCATCTCGGAAGCGCGTCCGGGAAGAGGCTCGTCATCACGGCATCCGCAACCACTGCGCGTAGCATTCCGAACCTGGGCGTGTCGCGCGTCGGATTCACGCGGTTGGTCAGCAGCACGATGACGATGTCGCGCGTGGGATCGATCCAGATCGAGGTACCGGTGAATCCCGTGTGCCCGAAGCTCAGCGCCGACATGTAGTGCCCCGCCGATGAATTTTCCGACGGCGTGTCCCAGCCGAGCGCACGCGATGAGCCCACCGGCTGATCCTGTCGCAGCGTCCAGGTGGCGAGCTCGCTCGGCGGCTGCAACGTGCCGGGGTAGCTGCGACCCGTCGCGCCTGCGAGCACCCACTCTCCGAACCGAAGCAGATCGTCCGCGTCGCTGAATAGTCCTGCGTGTCCGGAGACACCCTCCAGGCGCCACGCATTCTCATCGTGCACCTCACCGCGAAGCGCCGTGGTCGGTCTTCCAGGTACCGCCTCGATTTCGGTGGAGGCGATCTCGTCGCGCCATTCGCGAGGAGGGAGGAAGCGCATGCGCGTGAAGCCGAGCGGCCGAGCCACGCGCTCGGCGAACAGCGCGTCGAGGCGCTCGTGGTACTGCCTCTCGATGATCGTGGCGAGCGTAATCGCGCTCAGGTCCGAGTAGACGAAAACGGCACCCGGCAGGGTATCGAGATTCGTCCCGAGCGCTTCTGCGAGCGCGGCACTCCGACTCCCGGGATGCATCCAGAGCGGCGGCACCGGATCGGGCGGCAGCCCGCTGTCGTGCAGCAGGAGGTCGCGCACGAGAACACGTGATTTCTCGCCACGCCCGCGCGCGAACTCGGGGAGATAATGCACGACGGGCGTGTCGAGCTCGAGCCGATGCTGGTGCACGGCCATCATCGCGAGCGTGGTGAGCGCGACGACCTTCGTGAGCGATGCCATGTCATAGATGGTGCGGCCATCCGGCGGCCGCGGATCATCGACCGCGAGCTGGCCGATCGAATGCTCGAAGTGACGTCCGCCAAGCGATACCGCGAGCACGGCGCCGGGAGCGGCGCCCGCTGCGATCGCGGAGTCGAGCGTGCGAGCCGCGGGCTCCAGCTGCATGGAGAGCGCCGCGTCGACCGGTATCGGCTCGGTGCGTGGCAGCGCGACGTGCGCGCACGCAGTGGTGGCGGCGAGCACACAGGCGGGTCCGAATGATTCGATACGCATGAAG
>DASXQD010000419.1:0-2660 GCA_036493195.1 Gemmatimonadaceae bacterium
CGGTGCGGCGGGGCTCGCGCGCGAGGCGCTCGCCGGACTCGCGCCGTACGCACACATCGACGCGGAGATCGGCGGTCGTCCCGCAATGATCGTCCGCATGGTCGATCTCGGCGCCGATGGCTACGAGATATTTTTTCCGACCGATGCCTTCGGCGCAATCTGGCAGCGACTCGTGAATGGAGGTGCGACACCGGGCGGGCTGCTCGCCTGGGAGATCACGCGCATCGAGAACGGCCGCCCCGAATGGGGCATCGACATCGACGAAACGACGATGCCGCAGGAGGCGAATTTCGAGGAGCTGCATGCGATCTCGTACACGAAAGGATGCTACATCGGACAGGAAGTCGTCGCACGCATTCACTTCCGCGGTCACGTGAATCGTCATCTCCGCGGCCTCAGGCTCGGTCCCTGCGAGCCGCCGGTGGAGCGCTCGATCGTTCTCTCGCCCGAAGGCAAGCAGATCGGCGACGTGCGCTCGAGCGCGCTCTCGCCGCGGATGGGCGCCATCTCGATGATCATGGTGCGCCGCGAGATCGAGATGGGAAGCACGGTGATGGTCGAAGGACAGAGCGGGACGACGCAAGGACTAGTCGTGTCGCTGCCTTTCCCGCAGGAGTGAGCCGCGCGCTCGTCACCGGCGCGACGGGTCTCGTCGGCTCGCACATCATCGAGCGGCTGGTGGCCGATGGCTGGACCGTGCGCGCGCTCGTGCGAGACACGTCGGCGGCTGCCTTTCTCCGCGATGCTGGTGCCGAGCTCGCGCGCGGAGACATCCTGGATGCCGCGTCGCTGCGCGCGGCCATGGTGGACTGCGAGGTCGTGTTTCACTGCGCCGCACTCATCTCCGCGAGTGGCAGCTGGGAGCGATTTCAACGCGCCAACATCGATGGCACTCGCGCCGTGATCGATGCCGCGGCCGCGGCGAAAGCGCGCCTCGTGCACACGAGCAGCGTGGCGGTCTACGGCGGGGGCGCCAGGTATCGCGACACCCCGACAGATGAGGACACGCCGCTCGCGCCGCTCGAGGAGCATGCCTACTACGCGCGCTCCAAGCGCGAGTCGGAGCATCTCGTGCTCGATGCGCATGCGACGGGCGAGCTCTGGGCCACCGCGATGCGTCCGCCAATGATCTACGGCCGGCGCGACCGCCAGCTCGTGCCGCGGTTCGCACGCGTGATGCGCACCGGCCTGTTCCCGCTTTTCGCCCATGGACGCTCGACGATGTCGCTCGTCCATGCATCGGCGGTCGCCGATGGCGCCGTGCGCGCCGCACGGTGCGAGATCGCGGGCGGCCGCGCGTACAACCTCGCCAACGACTTTCCCGTGACGGTTGCGGACATGGTGCAGCTCGGCTCGAACGGACTCGGGCGACGCGTGCGCGGCATCTCGGTTCCCCTGCCGGTCGCGCGCGCAACGTTCGCGGGGCTCGCGCGCATCGCGAAGCTCGCGCATCGGCACGCGATGGCAGTGCAGCTGCCAAGCGCAGTGGAAACCTTCAGCCGTGACAACCCCTTCGCGTCGGAGCGCGCACGGCGGGAGCTCGGTTGGTCGCCCACCGTGCGCCCCGAGGTCGGCATCCCCGACGCATTCGCGTGGTGGAAGGAGCATCACGCGTGACGAGCTCCCGTGAAGGCGTGCTCGATGCGGAGCGCGTCGCGCTCAAGGAGTGGGCGGTGCTCGTGAGCGCCATGGCGCGCGGAAACGTGATCGCGATGATCCGGAAGGGTGGAATTCGCGAGCGACGCGCCGGCTTCGACGTGCGTCACGAGCGATTCCTGCTGTATCCCACCTTTTTTCACGAAAAGCTGAACGAGCTCGACGCGCGCTTTCATCCGATGCTCGCGTCCGTGCATGCGAGCACGCCCCCGGCCGGAACCATCGAGATCCGCTACGTCGCCGATGTCGCCGCGGTATGGCACGTGACGGAGCTCGAGCGCCTGCGCGCCATCGATGCCGAGCATGGACTCACATGGGGAGCGGTGGAGTCGCGTTTCCGGTATCGGGATGATCCGCGCGTGCACGTCGTCGCGGTGCGCATCGCAGAGCTTCCATCTGCGGTATCGCTGCCGGAGGTGCGTCGCTACACCGGATGCGTCTCGTGGGTGAAGCTCGACGATGATGTGAACGTGAGCGGCGCCGCGCCCGTGCTCGCCGACGACCTCTTCGCCGCCCGCATGCGCGCGCTCGAGCACGCGCTCGGCCCCAGCGTCTAGCGCCGGCCGCGCCTCGCCCTAGCGGCTTCGCGCTGCGAGCGTCGAGTCGAGGCTCGCCAGACTCGTGTCTCCGGGCGCCGCCGCGCGCGCTCGCGCGAGCGCGAGGCGCGCCGCGCCACTGTCGCCGCGTGCGAGCGAGATCCGCGCCTGCAGCGCATAACGCACGAGCGCCGGCATCGCTCCCGATGCGGCCGCGCTGTCGAGCTCGCGCTGGGCCTCGAGCTCCCGATGCGAATCGTGGAGCGCCGTCGCATAGGCGAAGCGCAGCCCTGGATCGTTCGCATCTTCCGTTACCGCGCGCGCGTACACAGCCGTCACCGAGTCCGGTCGATCGAGCTTGCCGTATGCGTGCGCGAGCAGCACGTAGCGCAACGACCCCGCCGCATCCATCCCCCGGTGACTCGCGATGTCGGCGATCACCGAATCCGGTCCGCGACGGTCGAGCAG
>DASXQD010000420.1:0-5753 GCA_036493195.1 Gemmatimonadaceae bacterium
GATTCGTGTCGCGAAGCGCAATGAGAAAGGGATGCGGAGGGGTGCTGCCCTCGGGATAGTACTGCCCACTCCACGTATTCGCGTACAGATCGCCGTTCGGCGCGACGACGAGATCGCGGACATGGCCGAGCGAATCGGCGAAGATGGTCGCGCAGAATCCGGCCGGGAGCGTGAGCCCCCCATTGTCTCCGGCACACGCGGCGGTGGCAGCCGTGCCCTTGGTGGTGGAGTCGGCGCCCGCAGGCTTGTCGCCGCTTCGTGCGCAGGCCGCCGCCAGAATCGCTGCGCCAAACAGCAGAAGACGTGTGTGCCTCAGTTCGTATGATCGCATCTGCCGTAAGACTCCTCTACAGGGTTTGCGCGATTCCGCCCGTCACTTCGTGGACGGCCAATCCCAGAGCTCGAACCGGTTCGCGACGAGCGAAACGATGCCGACGCGTGATCGCACAGCATCCATGCTCACGTCAGCGGGCTGGTACGAAAGCTTCGCGATGCGCGGAATGAGCTTCGGACCTTCGAGTGTCGCCACGCTGGAATCGTTCCAACTGGTGATGAGAATGCTGCCGTCATTCTCGACCTCGATGCCGTCGAACATCCCTTTCCCCTTCGCGACATCCCGGGGGCCCGGATCGCCGATTCTCCATTCCTGCACGGAAGGACCGGAGAATGGAGCGAGAACGAAGCGCTTGCCACGCTGGTCCCAGGCTATTCCGTCGGGGCTCGAGAGCAGGGGAGTGGAGACCGCCACGCTCACGGTGCGATCGTGCGCGACGTGGAGGATGCGATCGGGGCCGGTGTGATTGTCCATGCCGTTCGCCGCCACCTCGACGCCGGTGTCCGTGATGTAAAACTCGCCGGTCGAGTCCATCGCCAGATCGTTGAGAAAAAGCGCCTTCAACGGCGCGAGATCGACCGTGATCGTGGGCGCGCCGGTGTGCGTATTGAAGCCGCGCAACTTGTCGACGTCGAGCACCCAGAGAGTATCGCCCTGCACGCGCGAGCCCATCGGTGCATCGAGCTGCACGCCGTTGCGGCCACCCTGAATGAAGTGGAGGTTGTCCATCACGCCGTCGGCCGTGATGCGAGAAATGAAGCCGTTGCCGTCCTTCACGCCGGGTGAGCCGTTGACGTTGCTGACGAAGTAGACGCTCTGCGCGGGATCGAAGGTAAGTGCCTCCGGCTGCGACAGTCCTTCAACGGATGCGATGCGGTGCGGCTGCGCCGTCGTCTTCGCGGCCTTCCGCGAGCACGCAGCCGCGACGACGAGCAGCATGAGTGAGAGTGCGAAAGTGCGCGGTGCGGCGATCCGACGGTTCATGCGGCGTTCTCCGAACTGGTGGTGAAAAGGGAAGCGGTGGTTCATCGGCCCAGCAGCTTCATTGCTTCGGCGTGATAGCGATCGCCGGCGGCGGCGCCCTTGGGCGCAATCTCGTCGATGCGGTCGAGGTCGGCGCGAGTGAGGGTGACGTTCATCGCGCCCACATTCTCCTCGAGGAACTGGCGGCGCTTGGTGCCGGGAATGGGCACCATGTGGTCGCCTTGCGCGAGCACCCACGCGAGCGCGAGCTGCGAAGGGGTGCACCCCTTCTGGGCCGCGAGCCGCTCGATGTGGCGCACGAGCTCGAGATTCTTCTCGAAATTCTCACCCTGAAAGCGCGGCGAGTTGCGCCGGAAGTCATCCGAGCGAAAGTCGTCGATGCTCTTGTACGCGCCGGTGAGAAAGCCGCGCCCGAGCGGCGAGTAGGGGATGAATCCGATTCCGAGCGCACGACACGCCGGAATGATCTCGTCCTCAGGCTCACGGCTCCAGAGCGAGTACTCCGTCTGGAGGGCCGAAATCGGATGCACGGCGCACGCGCGTCGCAGCGTTTCCGGGCCGGCCTCTGAAAGACCGATGTATCTGATCTTTCCCGCCCGCACGAGGTCGGCCATTGCGCCGACGGTCTCTTCGATCGGCGTGTTGGTATCGACGCGATGTTGATAGTAGAGATCGATCGTCTCGATGCCGAGTCGCTTGAGCGAGCCTTCGACGGATGCGCGCACGTACTCGGGGCGGCCATTGATGCCGCGTTTCAAGGGATCGTGCGGATCACGCACGACACCGAACTTGGTGGCGATCACGAACTGTCCGCGCTTCCCCTTGATCGCTCTGCCGACGAGCTGCTCGTTCGTATGGGGCCCGTACATGTCGGCGGTGTCGAGAAAGTTCACGCCAAGCTCGAGCGCCCGATGAATCGTCGCGACGGATTCACCCTGATCGCTGCGATCGCCGTAGAATTCCGACATCCCCATGCAGCCGAGCCCCATGGCGGATGTCTCGAGTCCCTGCGTGCCGAGTTTGCGATGCTGCATGCGTTACCGAAGGAAAGCGTGCGTGAGCAAACGGACATGCGCCCGGGACCAACGTGGGCTCCGGGCGCACGACATCATGGTGTGCGCGACTCGTTCAATGCGCCGCGCCTGCGTGAACGGATGCACGCTGCTCCTCGTGCACGCCCTCGGCGAACTCCTCGATCATCTTCTTGTTGAACGCGGGGATGTCGTCGGGCTTACGGCTCGTCACGAGACCGTGATCGGTGATGACCTGGCTGTCGGTCCAGTGCGCGCCTGCGTTTCTCAGATCCGTCTGCAGCGAAGGCCAGGAGGTCACGTTGCGTCCACGGATGACATCGGCTTCCACGAGCATCCATGGTCCGTGACAGATGGCGGCGACGGGCTTACCGGCTTCGAAGAACGCGCGAACGAAATTCACGGCGTTCTCATTGGAGCGGAGGTGGTCGGGATTCATGACGCCGCCTGGAAGGAGGAGGGCGTCGTAGTCATCCGGACTCGTGTTTTGGAGTGTGACGTCGACCTTGATCGGCTCACCCCAATCGGTGTGGTTCCAGCCCTTGATCGATCCGGACTTTGGAGATACGACTTTCGTGTTTGCGCCTGCCGCATCGAGTGCCTTGCGCGGCTCGGTGAGCTCCACCTGCTCGACGCCATCGGTCGCGAGGATCGCAACACGCTTGCCAGAGAGTGAGGGTATGTTTGCTGCCATGGAAACAACTCCTGAACGATGAGTACATACCGGCGCGCGATCCGCGCCGGTCGCCGATCACCGTTGCAAGGCACGAGCCTTTACCGACGATGCTGAACAGTAGCGGTCTGTACGCGGAACGCGCGCGTATCCGTTCCTGTTCCGCGAATTGAGCGGCGTTCGCGAGCGGACTGGTGTCTTGTTCGTCGCCCGCCGCGACCGCTCAGCGTGTTCTGGGCGCGGGCGCCGAGTTGCCGCCGTCGGCCACGAAACGCCATTTGCCATCGGCCTGGCGCTTCCACACCGTCAGATAGTTGCTGTACGAGGTGTCATTGCCGATGTGGATGATGGCGTCTCCGGATGTGAACGCGAGATCGCCCGACGGTGCGGCATCGGCAACGCGCGGCGCCCAGACGAGCGCGCCGGGGCCGAGCGGAGCTACACCTTGGGCGACGGCGTCACGGCCGCAGGTGATCTCGCTTCTGCCCGTGCCGATCTGTGCGCCATCGAGTGCGACGAACTCGCGGAACGCATCACCGGCGCCGGATTTCTGCGAGCGCGCGGAGAAGTCGAGATCGGCCGTGCGCACGGTCGCGATGGCGGTCGAATCGTTCGTTGCGACGTACTCGGGCGGCGCGTGATGCGCGCATGCTTCCGGTGCGGCGGCGGGCGCGTCTGCGCCACCGGCCGAGATCAGCCATGCGACGAGCTTCCACTCATTACTTTCGCGGCGCCAGAACGAGAGATACTGGATGGGCACGACGGAGGTGAGCGTGTCGCTGCGCGCGACGCGACGGCCGTAGCCATACGTGTAGCCGCGAGTGCCGTCGGCAGAGGTCTCGGTGCGGATCGGACGCCAGCTGAGCGTGCGATTCGTGACTGAGTTGAGGGAGTCGAGCGCGGCGAGCACGCTATCGCGTGTACCGATGCGTGGAAGCGAGGGCATGAGCATGACGACGTCCTCGCTCGCGCCACTTGCTATGGCGTCATGGAGCGAGCGAGCAGCGACGAGCGAGAGGGAGGAGTCGGCGCTGAGGAGCGATCGGCGCGCGGCGATTTGCGCGGGAGAGAATGCGGCGGGAGCGCGTTGGGGCGCGGGTGCCGAGCTCGCGGAAGGAGCGGAGTGTGAGCAGGCAGCGAGAGCGGCGACTGCGGCGAGAACCGGGAGTGTGCGCATGTCGGACATAGTGCATTGTAGCAGCGATGTTCGGCAACCGTGGCCGGTGTGTGTTTGCAGAGATCGCACACTTGCGCTCGTTTCGCTTCTCAGTGAAAGTCGTGCCCCTTCCACCCTTGCAGCTCCTCTCCCGCCTTCAGCTCCCGAAACACTTCCCCGCGCAGATTCACCACCGTTTGCTCCACCTGCAGTGTGCCGCGCACGAGAATGAGCGGCGCCGTCGAGATCATGAGCGCCTGCTTCTCGAACAGCTTCGGCAGCACGACGACGTTCACCAGCCCCGTCTCATCCTCGAGCGTCAGAAAAACAAATCCCTTGGCCGTGCCCGGACGCTGCCTGCAGATCACCAGCCCCGCGGCCGCGACGTTGCGCGTGCCGTCCGGCATCGCGAGAATCTCGCGCGCCGAGCGTACGCCGTTCTCGCGCAGCATCGCGCGGAGATGGCGCATCGGATGTCCGTTCAGCGAAAGTCCCGTCATCCGATAGTCCGACGCCGTGATCTCGCGCGGCGACATCGCCGCCACCGACGCCGGCACATCGAGCTTGATGCGTGACGGCGCGAGCGGTCCTGCATCGCCGCGCTCGATCTCGAGCATCCGCCACACCGCCGCGCGCCGGCGCCGCGCGCTCGGCTCATCCGGCACGAAGCAGTCGAGCGCCCCGGACTCGGCCAGCGCGCGCAGGGCACGGCGATCGAGCCCCGAGCGCGCCACCACATCGCCGATCGACGCGAAGGTGCCGCCGCTCTCGACGGCGCGCTGCAGCAGCTCGCGCGACTTGCCGCCGATCCCGCGCACGAGCCTGAGCCCGAGCCGCACCGCGAAGCTGTTGCCCACCGGCTCGAGCGTCGAGTCGTAGCGCGAGCGCGAGCAGTCCACCGGGAGCACGACCACACCGTGGCGCTTCGCATCCTCGATGAGCGTGCCCGGCGAGTAGAAGCCCATCGGCTGCGCATTGAGAATGGCCGCGAGAAATTCCGGCGCGTAGTAGTGCTTGAGATACGCGCTCGCGTACACGAGCAGCGCGAAGCTCGCCGCGTGCGACTCGGGAAAGCCGTAGTCGGCGAAGGCATTGATCTGGTTGTAGATCCGCTGCGCGACATCCTGCGAGAAACCGTTTCGCAACATTCCATCGATCATCTTCTGGCAGATGTCCGCCATGCGCTCGCGGCTGCGCTTGTGTCCCATCGCGCGGCGGAGATTGTCCGCCTCGCCCGGCGTGAATCCCGCGGCGGCGATTGCCACCTGCATGCCCTGCTCCTGGAAGAGCGGCACGCCGAGCGTGCGCTTGAGGATGGGCTCGAGCGATGGATGCGGGTACGTCACTTCCTCTTCGCCTGCTTTGCGGCGGAGATACGGGTGCACCATCTCGCCCTGGATCGGCCCCGGGCGAATGAGCGCGACCTCGACGACGAGATCGTAGAAGCAGCGCGGCTTGAGACGAGGCAGTGTGTTCATCTGCGCGCGGCTCTCCACCTGGAACACGCCGATCGTGTCGGCCGCGCAGAGATCGTCGTACACGGCCTGATCATCGAAGTCGAGCGTCCAGAGATCG
>DASXQD010000421.1:0-3639 GCA_036493195.1 Gemmatimonadaceae bacterium
CACGTGGTGACGATGCGAGCGCGGATCCGCGCGCCGTGCCGTCGGGCGCGCTGCTCGTGCCCACCGTTGGCGTGGGCGGCCACTGCCTGCCCAAGGATGGCATTCTGTTGTGGTGGCGCGCGATCGAGGCGAAGGAAGACACATCGAAGAGCCTGATCCTCGCGTCGCGCACGATCAACGACGAATCGCCCGCGGCAACGCTGGCGCTCGCCGAGCGCAAGTTCGGATCGCTGAAAGGAAAGCGCGTGGCGCTGCTCGGCGTCGCCTACCGCTTCGACTCCGAGGACACCCGCAACTCGCCGACGCTCGTGCTCGCGCGCGCCCTGCTCGACCGGGGCGCGGACGTGGTGCTCCACGATCCCTACGTGCACGAGCGCGATCAGAATCTCGCGAAGACGAAGCTCACATCCCGGTTCACCACCGACCTGGGCGCCGCGCTCGACAAAGCCGACGTGATCTTCCTCTGCACCGCGCACGGCTACTACCAGGAGCATCGCGCGCAGATCGAGCAGGCGTCCGCCAGCGGCATCGTGGACGCGTGCAATCTGTTCAATCCGGCCACGCTCAACGGCATGCGCAGCCGCTACACCGGCATTGGGCGAGGCCGGAAAGCCCCGTCGGACGCGCTGGTCGACGCGGCGGTGAAGGGCTTCCGCGCGGTCGAGATGGGAGTCGCCAACGAGCTCTCGACGCTCATCGATTACCTCAACGAGCGGTACGCGACGGACGTATTCAATCGCGCCACCCTGGACGAGGTTCGTCGTCTCGCGGCGACGTGTACCACGGGCTGTGACATCGCCCATCCGGGTGTGGTTGCGACGTTCCCGTCCGTGGAGGGTTTCGCGTCCCGGCTCGTCGAGACGGCTCGATCGTAGGGCTGGAGCTGTTGGCACATGCAGTCACGCGCGGAGGCTGTTTCCGCTCCGCGCGAACATGAAGCAGGATCCACGTGAATGCACGTATCTGGCTGGAGCACGCGACGATTGCGATTGCTCTGGCATTCGCTCTCGCGGCAGTGCTCGAGTGGACGCGCATCCCCGGCGCCCTGCGGTCACTCCTCACGATACTCGCCGGCGCGAGCATCGTCGGACTGATCGCGCTCGTCGTGAACCACGTGTTCTTTCCGTTCAACATCGACCTGATGGAAAGCGTGGTGCTTCAGCACGCGCGGCGCGCGATGCACGGGAAGTCGATCTATCCGGTTCCCACACCGCAATTCGTTCCGCTCGCCTATAACGCGCTGCTTTACATCATCGCGGTTCCGTTTCTCCGGATCTTCGGCGACACGCTCACGACATTGCGCATGGTGTCCGTGATCGGACTCGCGGGAAGTGCCGTCGCGATCTTCGTCCTCGTGCGCGACGCCTCGCGTTCGGCGTGGTGGGGCGTAGTGGCCACGGGACTGTTCTGCGCCGCGTATCCCGTGATGGACGCCTATCTCGATACTGCGCACTCGGACGCGTGGCTTCTCTGCTGCGCGCTCTGGGGCACGTACCTGGCGGCCCGCGGATCGCGCAAGGCGCGCATCGCGGGCATTCTCGTTCTGGTTGCCGGCTTCTGGTTCAAACAGCACGGGGCTGTGTTCACCGGTGTTGCGCTGCTGTATCTCACGTGGCGGGAAGGCGTACGCGCATCGCTCGTGTACTGGCTGTGCGCAGCGGTGTTCGGGGGTGCCCTCTACATTCTCGCGCCTGGCACGCTCCTGGGTCCGGATTTCCACTACTTCACGTGGCAGGTGCCGGGAGGATGGTCGCAGCTCTCGGGGCACACCTTCTATCGAGTGGCGCTCTACATTGCGGCATACTATCCGATAATCGCGCTTGCGGCCCTCGCCGGAGCCTATCGCTCGCTCCGCGAGAAGAACGTCGGCCTTCTCGACGCACAGCTCGGCGCCGCCTTCGTCACTGCAATCATGGGCTCGCTCGATCCCGGCTCGTCATACAACGTGCTCGTTCCAATGGGTGCGTTCTGCATCGTGCGCGGCACCATCGAGCTCGCGGTAGTCAGCGAGCGCGTATCGCCCCGCTTTCGACTGCATCCAGCGCTCGTTGCGGCCCTGGTCGCATTCGCTACGCTGATTCGCGATCCCCGCCCGTACTGGTTGCCCATTGACGCTGCGCGCACCGAGTATGCAGATCTGTTGGCGACCGTCCGTGCGCTCCCGGGAACGGTCTACGCACCCGGCATCGGACAATTCGTGAACGGGCCCACGCTCTATCCGGCCGCGCACTGGGTGGCGCTGGAGGACATCATGCGCGGACCTCGCCGCACGGCAGCGGATAGTGCGCTCGCGCGCAAAATGATGGAGCCCGCCCGTCACCCGGAAGGCGTCGCATTCATGATCACGAATCGCCCGCTGGAATCGCTCTCGGCTCCCATGAACGAGCTCGCGAAGAGCTACGCACTGGTACAGGATTTCGGGAATCGCTTTTCGGCCCTCGAGCCGCTGCCACGGCCGTTCGACACCGGCTTCCCGCGCTATCTGTATCGATCGACGAGCGCCGGAGGACAGGCGAATGGCCACTGAGATTTCGCGAGGCGCGGTGCCTCGCACGGGATCGTACGGGCTGATCCGGCTGCTGCGTCCCAAGCACTGGGTCAAGAACCTCTTCGTTCTCGCACCACTCATCTTCTCGGGGCTGTTCACCCGCCCGCACCTCGCGTTGCTCGCCGCGTTCGCGACGCTGCTCTTCTGCGTGGCTGCGTCGATCGTGTACGTCATCAACGATCTCTCGGATGTCGAGCGCGATCTGCTCCATCCGGTCAAGCGACTCACCCGACCGCTCGCGAGCGGCGCCGTGTCCATCACGGAGGCGCGCGTGGTGCTCGTCGTGCTCGCCGCTCTCCTCTTGGTGGGCTCGTTCGTTTCCGTTCCGGTCGTCGCCGTGCTGATCGGCTACATCGTGCTGAACGTCCTCTACTCGCTCTGGTTCAAGAGCATACCGGTCGTGGACATCTTCTGTGTTGCCGCGGGCTTCGTGCTGCGTGTATACGCGGGAGCCCAGGCGATCGATGTTCCGCTGTCCTCATGGATGCTGGTCACCACCCTCTCCATCGCGCTCTATCTGGCGGCAATCAAGCGGCGCGACGAGCTCGAGGCACAGGGTGACGGAGCGCGCGCGGTGTTGGGCGAGTACAGCATCGCCCTGCTCGACCGATTCGCGCTCATGTCGTCCGTGTGCTCGATGGTGTTCTACAGTCTCTTCGTCGTGACCACGAGGCCGGTTCTCGCATTCACGATCCCGCTTGTTCTCTTCGGCATCTTTCGCTACTGGTTCCTCGTCGATCGCGGCGATCGCGGCGAGTCTCCAACCGATGCATTGTGGAATGACCGAACCCTGGCAGTCACTGTCGTAATGTGGGGCATACTCTGCGCGTACCTGTTGCGTCAGCCATGAGCGAATCGCGCTCGGCTCCTGCGCCGGACCTCGACACGCGTCACATCCTGACGGTCGTCATCGAGGACTATTTTCAGGGCGTCACGTTCAATCGGCTCATCTCGCGTGCCCGCTGGCATCGCTTCGAGAGCCGCCTCGTGCGCAACACGACGACCACGCTCGACCTGCTCGACGAGTACAAGGTCAAGGCGACCTTCTTCGCGCTCGGCTGGGTGGCCGACGCGGTGCCCGAGCTCATTCG
>DASXQD010000422.1:0-6174 GCA_036493195.1 Gemmatimonadaceae bacterium
AACGGCGCGCTCGACAAGCCGATCGAAGATCTATGGACTGATCTCGCCAGCGATGATTCCGCGATCGCCTGGCCCGCGGCGGCGCTGCTGGCGAACCATCCGCGCGAAACTTTGGAAACATTCGCCGCGCACGTTCATGTCGGCGAATCGTCGAAATACGTAGAGTTGATCAAACAACTGGGCGCTGCCGATCCGAAAGCGCGCGAACAGGCGCATCACGAACTGGAGCGCGCTGGGACGGCCGCGATTCCCGCGGTGCGCGCGGCGCTGCACGTGGGTGCGGGCGGCGCGGCGCTCGAGCGGCTCGTCACGAGCCAGCCGCTCGCGGGCATTCTCTTTCCCTTTCACTTGCTGGTCGCTCCGCTCTTCGCGGATTCCTCCATGCACTGGCTGATCGCGATCCTTCCCGCGTTCGCGCTGATGGCGGTGCATTATCCGTGGGTCACGCACACGGATGCCGCATTCGAGGAAGTGGCGGCGGATGCCGCGGCCAAGCGCGCTCGCGCGCTCGCCACCTCGCGCAACACGCGGCGGCGCCCGATCGTGATCGCCGACGGCGCGGTGCCGCGTCCGTGGTTTCCGCTCGCTGCCACGGGACATGCGGCAATCGCCATCGTCTGGAAGAACGTGCTGGGCTACACGCGCGCGCTCAGGCTGACGACGGTGGCGATCCTGCTGTGCACCCTCGTCGTCATCGGAGCCGCGGTGTATTCGGAGGTGGGCGACTGGAGCGATCTGGCGCAGATCGGCGAGACGCTGTGCGCGATACCCATCGTGATGCTCATCGTGCTCGGTCCGGGCTTCGTGCGCGCGGATCTCCGCCAGGACTTGCTGCAGCTCGATCAGTTGCGCAGCTATCCGCTGCGAGGCTCGACGATCGTGGCGGCCGAGATTGCGAGCAGTACGATGATTCTCACCGCGATGCAGTACGCGCTGCTCCTTCTCGCTGCCCTTCTCTCGTCGTTCGACGCGCGACCGCCCGTGCCTGTAGCGCCGGCGGTGCTGATCGCGCTCATCGCGCTTCCCACACTCAACGCGATCGCGCTCACAGTCGCAAACGGCTCGGCCCTGCTCTTCCCTGGGTGGGTGCGGCTGGGCGACGGGCGCGCACAGGGCATCGAGGCAATGGGGCAAAACGTGCTCGCGATCTTCCTGTCGCTCATCATCACGTTCGTCGCGCTGATTCCGCCGATCATCGTCACGACGATCGTCGCGTCGGGTGTGAGCACCGTCTCGTCGCGCGCGATCAGTGTGTGGTACTTCGTTCCCGCGGCGCCCGTGGGCGCGCTCGTGGCGATCGGAGAGCTGTGGCTCACGATCAAGTGGCTCGGACGCGTGTTCGCGCGCACGGACCTCGCGCAGATCGAGCCGCCGGGGTGATGCGTCGCTCGGTTGCAGTGCCCTGCAGCGCGCGGTAGCATCAAGCAAACGGTCATGCCTTCACTACTCATGCGCAGCAAGCGGCTGCTCGTCGGCCGCCCGCTTGCCTCGGAACGACTCGAAGAAGAGAAACTGAGCAAAACGACAGCACTGGCCGTGCTGTCCTCCGACGCCATCTCGTCAGTGGCGTACGCGACGGAGCAGATTCTCTTCGTGCTCGCCGTGCTGCCTGGCGTGGTCGCCTCGACCTACGTCTTCCCGATCTCGGTCGTGATCGTCGCCCTGCTGGTTCTGGTGGGGCTTTCCTACCGCCAGACGATCTTCGCGTACCCGGGAGGCGGCGGATCGTTCACCGTCGCGAAGGACAATCTCGGCATCGGTTCGGGGCTCGTCGCGGCGGCGGCGCTGCTCACCGATTACGTGCTCACCGTGTCGGTATCGATCTCGAGCGGCGTGGCCGCAATCGTGTCCGCATATCCCGCGCTCACGACGCACCGCGTCACGATGTGCATCTGCGCGATTCTTCTCCTGATGCTCGTCAATCTGCGCGGTGTTCGCGAATCCGGGGCCGCGTTCAGCCTGCCCACGTACGTTTTTATCGCGATGATGCTCGCGCTGATCGGCGTGGGACTCTATCGGCTGTCGATGGGACACGAGCTGGCGCCGGTGAGCGGCGCAACCCACGTCGATCCGGTTTCGCTCGGACACGCGGCGATGGGAACGCCCGTCGCCTTCGGCTTTCTCTACTTGATGATGCGGGGATTCGCCGAGGGCTGTTCAGCCATGACGGGAACGGAAGCGATCTCGAACGGCATCACGGCATTCAGGGCCCCGGCGCCACGCAATGCGGCGAGGACGCTCGGATGGATGGTCACGATTCTCGCCGTCTTCTTTCTCGGAGTGAGCTGGCTCGCGCAGGAATATGCCGTGATGCCGACGCTGAGCGAGACGGTGTTGTCGCAGCTGGGTCGTCACATTTTCGGTATGGGGAAGGTGTACTACATCTTCCAGTACGCGACCTTCGCGATACTCGTGCTTGCGGCGAACACCGCCTTTGCGGATTTCCCCAGACTGTCCAGCATTCTCGCGAGCGAGAAATTCCTGCCGCGCCAGCTCGCCGCGCGCGGCGACCGGCTCGCATTCTCGAACGGCATCGTGTCGCTGGCACTCGTCGCGATTCTGCTCGTATGGATCTTTCAGGCGCAGACGACGGCGCTCATCCCGCTCTACGCGATCGGCGTGTTCGTGTGCTTCACGCTGTCGCAGGCAGGGATGGTCCGCCACTGGTTCACCGTGCGCGACAGGGGTTGGAAGTGGAAGGCCACGCTCAACGGCCTTGGCGCACTCGCGACGGGAATCGTGTCGGTCGTGCAGGTGGCGACCAAGTTCACCTCCGGCGCGTGGATAGTCGTCGTTCTGATTCCGCTGATCATTCTGCTTCTGCGCGCGATTCACGAGCACTACCGGAAATTCGCTGAGGAAGTCAAGTTCGTTGGCCACAGCCCGATCGTGCCCTTGCATCACACGGTGGTCGTGCCGATCAATGCGGTCACGAAGGCCACGGCGGGCGCGCTCGTCTATGCGACGATGATCAGCGCGGATGTACGCGCGACGTACATCGATCTCGATAGCGCCGCAACGGCGAAGCTGCGTGCGGACTGGAACGCGTGGGACATTGGCATCGAGCTCGTCATCGTTGCTTCCCCATATCGATCGGTGCTCCGCCCGCTGGTCGACTACGTGGAGAATCTGAGGCGTGATGCGCCTGGCGAACTGGTCACGGTGGTCGTACCGGAGATCGTACCGCGTCACTGGTGGGAGCACTTTCTACACAACAAGACGGCGTTGTACATTCGCACGGCGTTCCTGTTCAAGCCGAACGTCGTCGTCACGGCGGTGCCGTTTCACCTCGGAAATGCGGTGCGGCTGCGCGACCGCTTCGATTACGATGAGCAGCTGGATGAGTCGCTCGACGAAGATGTGCGTATGACTCGCGAGATGCTGCTGATGGAGTCGGAGAACATCGCCGTGGTGGACAAGCCGAATTCGAATTGATCGAACGGATTCGTACCGCAGGCTAGCGCTCGACCTGCGACGCACTTTCGGCCGGGAGCCCGATCATCGTGCTCGATCCGGTCACCTCGATTGTGCACCCCTGCGCCTCGAGCAGCCGCCGCGCGAGGCGCATCTCGAGGGATACGGCGGTGTCCGTCGCGGCGAGCACGGGACGATGCGCGATCGTGATCCGCACGCGCGAAGGTTCGATTTCATCGGCATCGACGTCCACGTCGCCGCCCTTTTCGGTGTGCGCGATCGCATCGGTCAGAAGGGACGTCAGAGCCTCCTGTGCCTGCACCGCGTCCACGATCACTCGCGGTATGGCATCGGCGGTCATCGCACGGAGCTGCACCTGCGCCGCTTCGGCCCGCGCCGCCGCGATCGCAAGCGTGGGACGCAGCAGTTCGGCGAAGTTCATTGGCTGGCTCTCGATCGACAGCTCGCCCCGATTCAATTGCACCAGCTTTCGCAGCTCACGCACATCTGCATCTATCGCGTTGACAGCCGACATCGCGGCCCCGAGCATCTCTTCCTGATTCTCGTTCAGCTCACCGAACGGGCTCGAAAGAAGGATGTGGAGAGGGAGCTGCGCCTCCTGCGCGCGCACGGCGAATCGCGCCGAGACGGCCTGCAGCAGAGCTTCGCCCTCTTGCGCACGCTCCACGGCCTCGTGCTCGTGGCGAGCAGCGTCCACGCGCGCGCGCACGATAGCATCGCTCAGTCCCGCCACCGTCGCCTCGATGTCGTCCAGCTCGTCCACTATGCCGAGCTCCCGCAGGGCGTGTTGCCTCGACGCGATGCTCTCGCCATTCGTTCGCCACGAGTGCCCGGCCAGGCGCTGCACGCGATGCGCGACGTAGCTCGTGTTACGCCAGGCGACCACGAGCGATGCCAGCGCTGCGACGGCCGCCAGAACGATCACGAGCTCAGGCGCCGTGCGCGCGTAGCGTCCCCAGTACGCGAGTGCTGCGACGAAGAACAGGCCCAGCACCGCGGGCACAACAGACAGAAAGAGTCGCTGCCCGACTTTCATGTTTGATGACTTTCGTCGAAGGTTACGACGAGCACGTCGAGACCACTCTTGTTGTCGACGAGTTTCCTCACGACTGATCCGTGTCGGATTCTGTACCAGCGCGAGCGCGTGCTCTGGCCGGCGATCAACAGCGATACTCCCTTTTCCGCGGCAAAGCGAAGAATCGCGCGCGCGACATCGCTTCCCTCGAGCTTGACGACCTCGGCACCGAGGTTCTGCGCCATCTGAATGTTGTCGACGAGTCGCCGCTGAACGGCCGAGTCGATCCGGTCCGCCTTCTCGTCGGGCGTCTGTACGTACACGCAATACCAGTCGGAGTTGAGGCGCCCGGCGATCCGGCTCGCCTTTCTGAGAAGCGCTGCCGTGCGCGGGGGGTCGCTCGACATCGCGACGAGTATGCGATCCGCGGTTTTCTGCGCGGCGCTCCGCTCCGACGGTGATTCGCCCTCTCGCTGCACGATGTGCTCGCGAGTTCGATCCACCGAGCTGGCCACCTCCCGGAGCGCCAGCTCGCGAAGCGTCGAGAGATTTTCCTCGGTGAAGAAATTTTCGAGCGCAGCCGGTACTTTGGTGGCATCGTAAATCTTGCCGTCGATCAACCGCTGGCGCAGATCTTCAGCCGAAAGATCGATGTTGATGACCTGATCCGCCTGCGCGACCACCCAATCCGGCACCGTCTCGCGGACGGATACGCCGAGCGTGCGCTGCACGACATCGTTCAGTGAGTCGAGATGCTGGACGTTGACCGCCGAGATGACGTTAATTCCCATGTCGAGAAGCTCGAGCACGTCTTCCCAGCGCTTGCGGTGCTTGGATCCTGGAAGATTCGTGTGCGCGAGCTCGTCGACTATCGCGACCTCGGGATGCCGCGCGAGAATCGCGTCGACATCCATCTCGGCCAGAGTGACGCCGCGATACTCGACCACCTTGCGCGTCACGATCTCGAGGTCGCGAAGCTGCGCCTCGGTGTCGACGCGCGCATGCGTTTCTACGAAGCCGATGACCACGTCGACGCCGCGTTTCCGTAATTCGTGCGCCTCAGTGAGCATGCGATAGGTCTTTCCGACGCCGGCCGCCGAGCCGATGTATGCCTTGAGCCGTCCTCGCGTGTGCTGGCGTACCAGCTGGAGGAAATCGTCTCCGCTCGCGGCAATCGCGTCTCCGGTCATTCGCTAGATGGTGAGCGCGAGCGACGTCACGGCGAAACCATCGTTCTGCGAAAATGGATTGGACGTCGAGCGATCGGGAAAGACACGATCCCGTGCGGTGAAACCGCGCAGCTCGGTACGCCACAGAAGCCTTGGCTGGGGAGTCACATCAACTCCGACCGATGCTCCGCCGCTTTGCAAGCCGCCGATACCCACGGGTACGGTCGTCAGAATGCCATTTCGATCGCTGAAGTATTCGACGCGTGCGTTGAGTGCCACTCTCGGGCTCCACGCATACCGGGCGACCAGCGCGCCGATACAGAACGCATCACTGCCGTTGTCGCTCTCGTGCCGCTCGAGGCCATAGTCGGCGGTGAGCTCGACGCCAAAGGCTCTACTCACCTGCGCCTTCAGCAGCGCCTCATTGAAAATGCGCAGTCGCGACGGAAGCGAGTCCGGCTGCTCGTTGCCGAAGAAATTGTCGTAACTAACGGTGATGCTGGGGGACAGTGCGTAGTCGAGGCGGACGCCAAGCGCCTTGTCGGAGTTCGTCTC
>DASXQD010000423.1:0-5238 GCA_036493195.1 Gemmatimonadaceae bacterium
CCTGGCGCAGCTCGAGATCGACGACGCGGTGTTGGCGCGCAGCAGAAAAGCGCTCGGAAGGGCGTTCGGCGAACGCTCGCTGCTCACGCGCGAGGAGATGTACGACGCGCTCGCGCGAGCGAAGATCCCAACCGCGAATCAGCGGGGCATCCACGTCATCTCGAGACTCTCGCAGGAGGCGCTGCTGTGCTTCGGCCCTCACCGCGAGAACGCGCCGACGTTCGCGCTCATGGACGAGTGGATTCCGCAGTCGCGAGATCTCAATCGGGACGAGGCGCTCGCGCAGTTGACCTCGAGATATTTTCGCGGTCACGGACCAGCGACCGTCCGCGATTTCGCCTGGTGGGCGGGCATCACGCTCGGCGACGCGCGCGCCGGTGTCGCGATGTCGGGTGCGGAGCTCCGGGAGGAGAGCGTGGATGGCAAGAGCTACATCGTGTCGCGGAGCGGGGAGGAGGTGAGCCCCGCCGCGAAGCGCCGAACGCGCGGGCTCTTCCTGCTCCCCGGCTTCGACGAGTACATGCTCGGCTACGGCGATCGCAGTCTCGCGCTCGACCCTGCCTACGCGCAGAAGATCGTTCCGGGCAACAATGGCGTCTTCAAGCCGACCATCGTGTCCTGCGGGCGCGTGATTGGCACGTGGCGCGCCGCGGCGGCGCGAGGCGGCATCTCTGTGACGCCGGTTCCCTTCGCGCGGCTGAGCGCGAGCGATGCGCGCGCGTTCGCGACGGCGGCGAAGCGCTATCGGGAATTTCGCGAGCCGGGGTAGTGCGAATCGTCAGCGCAAGTCGTCGCGCGATCGGGAGGCTATCCGCGGCGTAGCCGAATGGTGAACGTGCTCCCCACGCCGAGCGTGCTCTCCGCGGTGAGATCGCCGCCCATGCCACGCGCGAGATCGCGGCTGATCGAGAGACCGAGCCCCGTGCCTTCAACGCGCGCGGCGTGACTGCTCTCCACCTGCATGAACGGCTCGAACACGAGCTCCAGACGATTCGATGGAATTCCGACACCGGTATCGCTGACCTTCAGCTCGACGAAATCATCGCGATCGGGCGCAACCGCTCCCTCGATGCGGAGTGCTCCGCCCTCGTGCGTGAACTTGGTCGCGTTCGAGAGCAGGTTCAGCAGAATCTGCTCTAGCTTCTCGCGATCGGCCGCCGCTTTCAGCTCGAGCGGCACGTCCACATCGTAGCGCAGCCCCTTCGCCGCGATCTGCGGCTCGATCATCGGCATCGTCGCCATGACGATGTCGTGGAGCGAAAGCGTTTGCAGGTCGTAGTCGACACGACCCGCCTCGATTCGCGCGAGATTCAGAATGTCGTTGATCAGGCGCAGCAGATGCTGTTGGCTCCTCGTGACTCGGCCCAGCGCCTCGGCCTGCGCGGGCGTGACGGGCCCGTGCACGCCCATCTCGAGAAGCTGGACGTAGCCGCCGATCGCGTTGAGCGGCGTGCGAAGCTCGTGACTCATCATCGCGAGAAAATCGCTCTTCGCCCGATTCGCCTCCTCGGCGGCCGCTACGGCCAGCTCCGCCACGTGCCTGGCATCGAGCAGCGCGTCCTCGAATTTGCGTCGCTCGACCAGGCGCAGCAGCACGGCATCGGTGATCCACTCGCCGCCGCGCTCTCGCCGCACCGCATTCGCGAGAACCGCGACATCTTCCCCGCTCTTGCCGCGCAGAAGCAGGAAAATCTCGTCCGCGCGACCGTGCAAGCGGAGCAGCGGAAAAAAATGCGTCTGGTAGAAGATGCGGCTGCCCACCGCGAGCATCGACTCTACGTGCCTGTCGAGCACCTCGCCGAGCGAGTAGCCGAGCATGTCGAGGAGCGTGCGATTCGCAACGCGCACGCGTCCATCATCGTCGAAGGAGACGAAACCGCACGGAGCGGTGTCGAGCAGCGGATCGAGCACGGGCCGGTCGTCGGCCACACGCTCTCTCGCATCGATGAGCTCAGCGGACTCGCGCGGCACTTTGGCCACTTTCCACCGGAGTCCGCAGATATTCCCGCATCACCGCGATCGTTTCCTCGGGATGACTCATGTGCGGACAATGTCCGGTGGCACGGAGAAGACGCAGCGTGCTTCCTGGAAGCGCGCGGCTCACATATTCGCCCACGGCGTTCGGGGCGATCATGTCTTCCGAACATTGCATGATGAGCGATGGAACCTGCACGCCCGCAAGATCGCTCCGATTGTCCGCAAAGAACGTCGCCTCGGCGAATCGCCTCGCGATCACGGGATCGGTGGAGCAGAAGCTGGCCACGAGCTCGCTCGCGAGCTCCGGATGCTCCGGATTCTTCATGATCGCCGGCGCGAGGAAATTCGCCCATCCGATGTAGTTCTTATCCATGGTCTCGAGCAGTCCCTCGATATCGGAGCGCTCGAAACCGCCCACGTAGTCGGGCGCCTCGTTGATGTAGCGCGGCGACGGACCGATCAGAATCAGCCGCTCGAACAGCCCCGGCTCGCGATTCGCGGCGAGCACGCCGACCATGCTGCTCACGGAGTGACCAACGAAGATGACATCGTGCAGATCGAGCGCGTGGCAGACATCGAGCACATCGCTCGCATACCCGCCGAGCGTCGAGTAGCGCTCCGCGTCGTAGGAGGAGAGATCGGACTTTCCGGAGCCGACGTAGTCGAAGAGCACGACTTTGTAATCGTCGGCGAATGCGGGCGTTACGAACCGCCACATGTTTTGGTCGCAGCCGAAGCCGTGCGCGAAGAGCATTGGCTGCTTGCCGCTGCCGAACACCTTCACGTTGTTTCGGTAGACAACTGCCTCATTCATGTAAACCAACCTCGAGCGCAAACGGAGACTGTAAGCCTTGCGTTGTACCCTCGCAAAGTTAACGGCCGCTCGACTCGATCGAGGCCCGTTCAACTGGCGGGCTCTGGTGTCTCAGCACCGCATGCGCGCAGCTACTTCGCGGCGTAGCCGTACTTCTTCAGCTGGTCCGCGCTCATCGTGACGACATCGATGTGGAGTGGAATGTCGGTGAGCGGCTTGTTCGTCGAGTCTTTCGGAGCGGACACGATCGACTCGACGACATCCATCCCTTTGAAGACCTGACCGTACACCGTGTAGTGATTGTCCAGCTTCGGCAGGCCGTCCTTGTTGGCGACAATGTAGAACTGGCAGCCGGCGGAGAGCTGTTCCGGGTTGTTGTCGCGGCCAGCACCCACCGCACCGTACACGTGCCGCAGACTGTCGTTGAACTCCGGCGCGAGCAGATATGGAGATTTGGAAAACCCTTCCGGCGTGTCGGGACATCCGCCCTGCGCCACGAAGTTCCTGATCACGCGATTGAACGTGAGCGAGTCCCAGTAGTGTGAGGACGCGAGCTTGATGAAGCTCTCCTTGTGATGTGGCGTCTGATCGTAGAGAACGAAGAGAATCTCGCCCATCCGCGTCTCGATGCGGCCCACCTGATACGTCTTTGGTTTTTGCGCGCTCGTGAAGGCGAGCGGAACGGCGAACATCAGGGGAAGCAGGATGCGGCGCATGTGCCTGTGGTGGTGGGAGAGTCGTGCGAGGCATTTCTCGCGCCGAAGTGTTCGCTGTCGTACATCAATTATCGCGAAGCGCGCGGACATCGCAAGTCAGTGAGAGATCCGCGCGGACTCTCTGCGCAATGATGCGGGGGTCCGCGCACGCGAGGCACTACTACTGCATACCGTGAGGCACGAATCCGGAAAGGCCATGCGGCAGGATCTTTCCGCGACAGGTTCGCGCGAAGAACCTGTCATGCGCGTCCACTCGATAGTCACCGGACCCGAGTCGTCCAGGGTAGCGAATGCTGCAGCAATCCCAGCAGTTATTGTCGATCGTCGTGCCCTGCTTCAATGAGGAAGCCGTCATCGAGGAAACACATTCCCGAATGACGCGGATGGCGGCGCGACTGAACGAGCTCGAGTACGAGATCATCTACGTGGATGATGGAAGTCAGGACGGCACGGCGGAACTTCTCGAGCAGCTGCAGCAGTCGGATCCGTGCGTGCGCGTCCTCAGACTTTCGCGCAACTTCGGACATCAAATTGCGGTCACCGCCGGTCTGGAGCACGCCGAAGGAGATGTCGTGGCGCTCATCGATGCGGATCTGCAGGACCCGCCCGAGGTGATTCCGCAGATGGTGACGCGGTGGCGCGAGGGATACGACGTGGCGTACGGCGAGCGCGTCTCGCGCCAGGGCGAAACGCATTTCAAGATCGCAACCGCACGCGTGTTCTATCGGTTGATGAAGCACCTCACCGAGACACGCATCCCTCTCGATGCGGGCGACTTCCGGGTGTTGGACCGACGCGTGGTCGACGCGCTCCGCGCCATGCCGGAGTGCGACCGCTTCGTGCGCGGACTCGTGAGCTGGGCCGGTTTCCGGCAGATCGCAGTTCCGTATCATCGTGCGTCGCGTTTTGCCGGGCGGAGCAAGTATCCGCTCTCGAAGATGCTGCGATTCGCCATGGATGGCATCGTCGGCTTTTCCGTCGTTCCGCTGCGTGCGGTGATGGGGCTCGGCGTCGTCGCCTCACTGCTCGCCGTACTCGGTACCGCGTATGCGCTCGCGCTTCGCACGTTCACGAACGAGCAGATCGCGAGTGGGACGGCGTTGCTGCTCGGGGTGTTGTTCATGGGCGGAGTGCAGCTCGTGTCGGTCGGGATCGTGGGCGAGTATGTGGGGCGAAGCTATGAGCAGTCGAAGCGTCGGCCGCTCTATTTCGTCCGCGATCGCATGGGCTTCGAAGAGACAGCGACCTCGCTGCGCGAACGGCGCGACTCGCTGCCGCGGCGAGAGTTGGAGCGCGCGACGCGACTCTCGGTCGTGAAGGAGCGGGGGCGCGCCACTCCATGACTCCACGAGTCGCCATCATCGGCGGTGGCTTCGCGGGACTCGCTGCCGCCTGGGAGCTCACGCGCCGCGGTGTCACGCCGATCGTGCTCGAAGGAGACGATGCGGTGGGCGGGCTTGCGGGAAGCTTCGAGGTGAACGGCGAGCGCCTCGAGCGATTCTACCATCATTGGTTCACGAGCGACACGCACGTGGCCGAGCTCGCGCGCGAGCTCGGCACGGAGGATCGAATCGTGTACCGCCCAACGCGCACGGGGCTCTACTTCGCGAACCATGTCTTTCGACTCAGCTCGCCGGTCGATGTACTGCGTTTCACTCCCCTCTCGATAGTCGCGCGACTGCGCCTCGGACTGCTCGCGCTGCGCGCACGCGCAGTCAAGAATTGGCGCGC
>DASXQD010000424.1:0-7532 GCA_036493195.1 Gemmatimonadaceae bacterium
GGCTCGCTTTCCGGCGTGATCGGCGTGATCGGACCGACCCGCATGCCGTACGAGAAGATCGTTACGCTCGTCACACACACGTCGAATCTGATCTCCGATCTGCTCGACTGACACTTCGCACCTCAGCACCAGCACAATGGCCGATTTTTACGACATTCTCGAGATCGAGCGCGACGCATCCGACGACGAGATCAAGAAAGCGTATCGCAAGCTCGCGATGCAGTATCACCCCGACCGCAACGGTGGATCCAAGGACGCGGAGGAGCGCTTCAAGCAGATCACCGAGGCCTACGACGTCCTCCGCGACGGCAACAAGCGCGCGATCTACGATCGTTATGGTGAAGAGGGACTGCGGGGCCGCGGGAACGCCGGAATGCATCACGTAGATCTCTCCGAAGCACTCGGCATTTTCATGCGCGACTTCGGAGGATTCGGCGGCTTCGAGGAGATGTTCGGCGGCGGCTCACGCGGCAATCAGCGCTCGGGCGCCGACGTCAAGATCACGATGCCGCTCACGCTCCCGGAAGTGATGATGGGCGTGGAGAAGAAGATCGTCGTGAAGCTCCTCGATCCGTGCGAGCGCTGCGAGGGCACAGGCGCCGAGCCCGGGACCAAGCCGCAGCGATGCTCCACGTGCGCCGGAAGCGGCGAAGTGCGACGCGCACAGCGCTCGTTCTTCGGACAATTCGTGAGCGTCGCGCCATGCCCGACGTGCGCGGGACAGGGAAAGACGATCGAAATCCCGTGCAAGAAGTGCAAGGGAGAGGGCCGCACGCGGGCCGAGCACACGATCACCGTCCCGATTCCCGCGGGCGTCGCCACCGGGCAATACCTGATGTTGCGCGGACAGGGAAGCGTCGGACCGTTGGGCGGGCCGCGCGGCGACATTCTCGTGGCGTTCGAGGTCGAGGACGATCCACGCTTCGAGCGCGATGGCGCCGATCTCTACACGGAAGTGCTCGTCACATATGGGCAGCTCGTGCTCGGCGCGGACGTGCAGGTGCCATACGTCAGTACGACGCTCTCCCTGCGCGTGCCCTCCGGAACGCAGAGCGGCCAGGTCTTTCAACTGCGCGGGCGTGGTCTTCCGCGCGTGAACGCGTCGGGCTCTGGCGATCTGCAGGTGCGCGTGCAGCTGTGGACGCCGCAATCGCTCACCTCCGAGCAGGAGACGCTGGTCAAGGCGCTGCGCGATGCCGAGGGTCCGCCGCCAGCGACGCGCGCGCGCGGATTCTGGTCGCGGATGAAGGACGCGCTTGGCGCCTGACGATGGAGCCTGATGCTGGAGCCTGAGCTCCAGGTGACATCCACTGTAGCGCAGCGGTGGGTGTCGCTGCACATCGATGCGCCCGAAGGCGCCCTGCGTGAGCGAGTGGTCGCAATGCTGGTGAATGGCGGCGCCGGCGCTGTGCAGGAGCTCGACTCGGAACTTCTCACGCATCTGCAGGAAGGCGCGGCGCTCGACGCAATGTGCGAGGCACTCGAGCACGCCGGTGCAACCGTTCGCCGAACATCACTCGGCGAAGTGGATTGGAGCGCGCGCTGGGTCACGCGGGTGGGCGTGCAGCGCGTGGGCCGAATCGCGGTGGCGCCGCCGTGGATGAGCGACGATATCGCCGATGCGGAGCTCCCGATACTGATCGAGCCGGCAATGGCGTTCGGCACGGGAGAGCACGAGACGACACGCGGGGTGCTCGCACTGATGCAGTCGCTCGTACGGCCCGGGATGCTCGTGGCCGACCTCGGATCCGGCAGCGGAGTGCTCGCGATCGCCGCGGCGAAGCTGGGCGCCGCGCGAGTGGTCGCGATCGAGATGGATCCCGACGCGATCGGCAACGCGATCGAGAACATCGAGCGCAACGAAGTCGTGGGCCGGGTGACGGTGCTGCAGGGCGACGCGGCCGCGCTCCTGCCTCTCGTCGCGCCGGTGTCGCTCGTGCTCGCCAACATCATCTCCTCCGTCGTGATCGAGCTCTCGCCGCTCATGCACCGCGCGCTTCCCCCTGGCGGGAAAGCGGTGATCAGCGGCATTCTCGTGAGCGAGCGCGAGCACCTCTTGTCATCGCTGGCGGTGGATGGGTGGACTCTGGAATCCGAACTTCGCGAGGGTGAGTGGTGGAGCAGCGTGATCGCACGGCAGTAGCCACATTCTTCGCGTCCGAGCCGATGGTGGCCGGTCGCGTGACGACGCTCAGCGAGGGAGAGGCGCATCACGCGCGCGTGCGGCGCATCGCCATCGGCGATCGACTGCGGCTCGTCGACGGAGCGGGGGGTGTCGGCCACGGCAACGTCGTGAAGCTCGGCAAGGCGCAAGCGATGGTGGAGCTGGACCTGCTGGACCGCATCGAGCCGCTGCCGGTGATCCATCTCATGGTACCGATTGCCGATCGCGACCGCATGCTCCTCGTTGGCGAGAAGGCGACGGAGCTTTCCGCGTTCAGCTGGCGACCGGTGATGTGGCGGCGCTCGCGCAATGTGTCGCCGCGCGGCGAGGGGATGTCGTTTCAGACGCGGCTCCGTGCGCGGATGGTCGGCGCGCTCACGCAATGCGGCGGCGCGTGGCTTCCCGTGATCTATCCCGATGCGCCGCCCGATCGCGCGGTGGCGGCATGCCCGACGGGCACGCGATGGCTGCTCGACAAGGATGGCGACGCGCTGCCGACGATGCCGATCCATGCGCCGATTACCCTCGCGATCGGACCCGAGGGCGGTCTCGAGCCGGGTGAGCGCGCGGAGCTGATCGGCGCCGGCTTCGTCCCGGTCACGCTCGCGCCTCTCACCCTGCGCTTCGACACCGCAGCGATCGCATCCCTCGGCATCGTGCGTGCAGCGCTGTCCGCTTCGGAGCGCGCGCGTGTCTGACGACTGCCTCTTCTGCCGGCTCATTCGCGGTGAGATTCCCGCGAAGCTCGTGGCGCAGACGCCCGAGTGCATTGCCTTTCGCGACATCGATCCGCAGGCGCCGACGCACGTCGTGATCGTTCCGCGCGCGCACATCCCGACGCTGTCGGATGTAAAGGATCCGCTGATCGTCGGGCAGATGGCCCGACTGGCCACCGACATCGCGAAAAGCGAAGGGATCGCGGAATCGGGCTATCGGGTGGTGGTGAACACGAATGTGAACGGCGGGCAGACGGTGTATCACCTGCACATGCACCTGCTGGGAGGCCGGCGAATGGGGTGGCCGCCCGGCTGAGCACAGGGCGCGTCACCCGCGTTTGGAGTTAGTTTTAGACATGACCAGCTCTTCCAGCGGAGCGCCCGGCGTGTCCGGGCTGCAGGGCAAGATCCAGAACGACCTCAATTCGGCACGCAAGGCACAGGACAAGAATGGCGTTCTGCTGCTCGGGACGATTCTCGCCGACATCAAGAACCGGCGGATCGAGGAAAAGCGCGAGCTGTCCGATGCGGAGGTGAACGAGGTACTCCGCAAGGGAATCAAGAAGCGGCGCGAGTCGATCGAGATGTACGACAAGGCCGCTCGTACCGATCTCGCCGATCGCGAGCGTGCCGAGGTCGCCGCGCTCGAGGCGTACCTGCCCGCCAACGTCAGCGATGACGAGATCCGCGCGGCAATCAGGAAAGTGATCGCGGAGGGCGCGACGAACATCGGCGGCGTGATGGGAAAGGTGAATCCGATGTTCAAAGGCCGCGCGGAAGGCGCGACCATCAGCCGGATCGCGAAAGAGGAGTTGAGCAGTCCCCGTTGAGCTCAAACCGCAGTACATGGCGTTCGTACAGGACGTTCGCATGAATAAACACGCGCTCGGTGTTCTGGAGTATTCGCGTGTGCTCGACGTTCTCGCGGGTCGCGCGACGTCGGCGCTGGGCGCGGCGCGCATCCGCGCTCTGGAGCCGCAGCGCGACATCGAGTGGATGGAAACGGAGCAGCGGCGCGTCGTCGCGATGCGTGCGGTGCTGAGCTCCGACGACGGTTGGCATCCCGAGCCCATCCCCGACCTGTCAGTCTCCCTCGCCCGGCTTCGCGCAAGGGGCAGCTCGTGGACCGGCGAGGAGCTCGGGCGCGGCGCGCAGCTGCTCAGATCCTCTCGCCGCACGAAGGAGACGCTCGGCGACACGGGATCGAGCACCATCGCGAGCGCCGTGCTCCATCCGTTCGTGCAGCCGCTGGTCATGGCGAAGCGCATGGAGGAGGAGATCGAGCGCGCCATCGACTCCGACGGCTCCATGCGCGACGAAGCGTCTGGCGCGCTGCGTCGTCTTCGGCGCGAGCTGCGCGGCGCACAAGGCGAGCTCGTGCAGCTGCTCGAGCGTGCGATGGCGAAGCTCGAGCCGCATCAGCGCGTGGCGGACATGTCGGTGACGGTGCGCAACGGACGCTACGTGATCCCCGTGCGCCGCGAGGGGCGCGCGGCCCTCGGTGGAATTGTGCACGACGAGTCGGCGACTCGCGGCACCGTGTTCGTCGAGCCGCCGGCCGCTATCGAGTTCGGGAATCGCATTCGCGCGCTCGAGGCAGAAGAGCGGGAGGAGGTCGAGCGCATTCTCGCCGAGCTCACCGAGTCGATTCGCCCGCTGCGCGACGACATGATCGCCTCACTCGAGGCGCTCGTTGCGCTCGACGTGCTCTACGCGCGCGCGCGATTCGCGGAGGAGCTCGGGTGCGCACCAGCCGGCTTCGTGCCGGCGCAGAAGGGTTTTGCGCTGCGCGATGCACGACATCCGCTGCTGCTGGCGCGCGGCGGCGCCGTGGTGCCGTTCGATCTCGAAATGGCCGCGAGCGAGCGCACGCTGCTGCTCTCGGGCCCGAACACGGGCGGCAAGACGGTGCTGCTCAAGGCCGTGGGCCTCATCTCGGCGCTCGCTCAGTCCGGAATACCTGCGCCGGTCGGCGCAGAGAGCCGAATTCCAATCTTCGACGATTGCTTTGCGGACATCGGCGACGAGCAGTCGATTCAGGCGAGCCTCTCCACCTTCAGCGCGCATCTGCGCAATCTCGGCGAGATTCTCGCCAAGGCGACGGCCGAGAGCCTGGTGCTCATCGACGAGCTCGGATCCGGTACCGATCCCGCGGAGGGCGCAGCGCTCGGAGGCGCCATCCTCGACGCGCTCACGGCGCGCGGCGTGTTCACAATCGCGACCACGCATCTGGGTGCGTTGAAGCTGCTCGCAACTGAAAACGCGGGTGTCGTGAACGGATCGCTTCAGTTCGATTCGGTGGCGCTCGCTCCTACCTACCGATTGATCAAGGGAATTCCCGGCCGGTCGTACGGCTTGAGCATCGCGCGGCGGCTCGAGCTTCCCGAGGAAGTTCTCGAGCGTGCGGAATCGAGGCTTTCTACTGGCGAGCGCGATGTGGCAGCGCTGCTCGGCGATCTCCAGACGCGTGAGGCGAGGCTCGCGGAGCGTGAGGAGAAGGTGGATTTCGATGCCTCGCGGGCCGCGGCGCGGCTCGAGCGCATCGAGGAACGCGATCTCGCGCTGCGCGAGGCAGAGCGCTCGCTCGAACGCCGCGCGCGCGAGGACGCGCGACGGTTGCTGCTGGAAGGGCGCGGAGAGATCGAGCGTACCGTGCGCGAGCTGCGCGAACAAGGCGCGGCATCGACCGCACGTGAGGCGCGTCGGCGCGTGGAAGAGCTCGCGGCCGCGCACGCGGCGGAGATCGAACGTCTCGATCGAGAAGATCGTCCCGTGCGTCGCGCGCCCGCGGCAACGGGCGGTGCGATGGCGGTGGGTGACACGGTGGAGATGGAGACGCTCGAGGGTCGGACGGGTCAGATCGTCGAGCTGCGCAACGACCAGGCGATCGTCGCCGTTGGTGCACTCAAGATGACCGTTCCCGTATCGTCACTCTCGACTGTCTCGCGCGCGGTCGAGCGTGCGGCGGCGCGCACCGAGACGTACGCCGCGCTCCCGGATGTGGACGTCTCGACCGAGATCGACGTGCGAGGGATGCGTGTGGATGAGATGGAGCTCGCCGTGCAGCGCGCACTCGACGCGGCGATCGGCGCCGATCTCCACGTGATGCGCATCATCCACGGGAAGGGGACGGGCGCGCTGCGCGAGCGCGTGGACGAGCTGCTGCGCGCGGATCGCCGCGTACGCGAGCATCGCGTTGGCGCGTGGAACGAGGGCGGCACGGGCGTGACGATCGCGGAGCTCATCTGATGATCACCGACGAATCCGTCGAGCGCGTGCGTGAGGGCGCGGACATCGTGCAGATCATCAGCGAGCACGTGAAGCTGAAGCGTGTCGGCAACAGCTATCGCGGACCGTGTCCGTTTCATCAGGGCACGGGTCCGAATTTCTCGGTGGTTCCTGCGAAGAAGCTGTACCACTGCTTCGTGTGCCACGAGTCCGGCGACGTGTTCACGTATCTGCAGAAGCGGCTCGGGATGGAGTTCCCGGATGCGATCCGCTACGTCGCGCATCGTTCGGGGATAGTCATCGAGGAGGTTCAGCGTCGCGCCGACGCGCGCGATCCGCGGCAGCCGCTCTGGGACGTGAACGCGATGGTGGCGGACTGGTTTCGCACGCAGCTCTGGGACGAGAGCACCGGCGAGGAAGCACGCAACTATCTCGCGTTCCGGCGCATCTCGCGCGATGTCGCGGATCGCTTCGGATTGGGCTTCGCGCCGCGCGATCCGGACGCGATGCGCGCACATCTCGTCGCGCTCGGAGTGAGCGAGGAGACGCTCACGGAAGCCGGGCTCCTCGTGAAACGCGAGGAAGGTGACGAGCTGCGGCCGCGCTTTCGCAACCGCCTGATCTTTCCGATTCTGGATCAGTCGGGCAACTGCACCGGTTTCGGCGGCCGACTGCTGGGTCCGGGCGAGCCCAAGTATCTCAATTCCGCCGAGTCGCCCGTCTATTCGAAGGGCAGGCTGCTCTACGGACTGCACATGGCCAAGCACGCGATTCGTCGTGAGAGTCGTGTCATGATCGTGGAGGGCTATTTCGACGTCGTGCGGCTCGTCTCGGCAGGATTCGAGTGGGTGGTCGCGCCGCTCGGGACAGCGCTCACGGAAGATCAGGCCGCGATGCTTCCGCGATATGCCAAGCAGGCCTTCCTGCTCTACGACAACGACATGGCCGGGCTCAAGGCCACCTTCAAGTCCGGTGATCAGCTGCTGCGGCAGCAGATGTCCGTGCTGGTGGTGACACTCCCCGAGGGTGAAGACCCCGACAGCTTCGTCGATAAATACGGCGGTGAGAAGCTGAACGAGCAGCTGTCCGGGGCAGTCGACATCTTCGAGCGAAAGTTGAATGAGCTCCAGCGTAACGGCTATTTCGCCGATCTGCACCGCAAGCGCGTTGCGATCGACAAGCTCTTGCCAACGCTCCGCGCCACGGCCGACAGCGTGACCCGCGAGATCTACCTCGCGCGCGCGAGCGAGGTCTCGGGCGTGAGTCGTGAGGTGCTCGAGCGCGAAGTCACGCAGATGGCTCCGCGCGTGAGCGTGTCGCATTCCGCGCGGCCGCCAGCGCCTCCGCCGCCCGAAAATTCCACCGTCATTGAGCGCCGCAATGCCGAGCGGAGGCGGGCTCCAAAGCCTGTGCCCGGCATCGAG